>DATMZB010000186.1:0-8037 GCA_035560655.1 Methanotrichaceae archaeon
TTTATATACTGAATAAATCCATCCTTGCCACAAGCGCAAATGCTTCCTTTGTGGGCTACTTATGATTTTCAGACCATACAAAGAAAATTCAGAAGGCAAGACAGGCCAATCTGCTGTCTGTCCCTGCCAGGGAGATGTGAGTGGAGGGACTTTGGATGAGGATGAGTTCATTTCAGCAATCACCAGCGCATCCAGCATACTGGTGGCCGTAACCGATCCTGATGGCCGGATAGTGGGCTTCAACCAGGCATGCCAGGCTGCTACGGGATATTCCTTCCAGGAGGTCAGGCACACGCACATAAGCAACCTATCACCTGATGGAGACAGCCCAGCAATCCCAAAAGATGACCTCAAATGCCGTCACACGCTAAAGCAAAGCATCTGCTGGAGGACGAAATGCGGGCAGAGCCTGCTTATAGATTGGTCCAGCACAGCCCTGTTCAGGGCAGACGGCTCTATAGAGTACGTCATCTGCACAGGAGTTGGTGATGTAGAACCGAGCAGGGCCGGGGAGAGGCTCCAAGCACTGCAAAAGAAGCTCTGGGATGTGATAGAGTTCCTGCCGGATCCCGTCTTCCTGGTAGATAGACTGGGGCGAGTGACCCACTGGAACAGGGCTATGGAAGAGATGACAGGCCTTTGCAGAGAGGAGATCATAGGACAGGGAGAATCTGCCTATTCACACCCTTTCTTTGGGCAGCCCGCTCCAATGCTAATAGACCTCCTCCAGACCCATTGCGTTGAGTCTTGCCATAGATATGCCTTCATAGAGCGCATTGACGAGTGCCTGTGCGCCGAGGGCGTAGCTCCGGCCCTAAATGGAGGAAAGGGAGCATATCTCTGGGCCAAGGCATCGCACCTCCTGGATGCTGAGGGAAATCCTGCAGGAGCCATAGAGTACCTCAGGGATATTACAGAAAGGAAGAGGGCCGAGGACGCTCTATACAGGCGGGATCACCTCCTGGCAGGAATTGCTGTGGCCACCAACTGCCTCCAGACCATGGCGGATCACGACCTGGCCATTGAGCAGGCATTGGAGACCATGGGATTGAGCTCTGGCGTTGACAGGGTCAGCATTTTTGAGAGGCATGAGCCTGATATGTGCCTGAGCAAGAGGTTTGAGTGGATCAGGGAGGGCATGAAGCCTGCAGGTGATCAGTACTGCCAGCTCTTTCCCAGGTGGTGGGAGATGCTCTCATCAGGCAGGCCTATAAACGGGTCCGCGTCTGATTTTCCAGAGCCAGAGAGGACGGTGCTGGAATCAGGAGGCGTGCTCTCAGTACTGGTGCTGCCCATAATGATTGAGGACAAGCTCTGGGGACTGATAGCCTTTGATGACTGCCATGGCCATCGACCCTGGCTGGACAGCGAGATCTCCATTCTTCTGGCGGCAGCAGGAAGCGTTGGCGGAGCAGTGGTCCGCAGGTGGATGGAGGAAGCACTGAGAAAGAGCGAGGCCAAGAACAGGTCATTCCTGAGCGCTATACCCGATCTCATGTTCCAGTTCGACAGGCATGGCACCTTCCTAGACTGCAGGTGCCAGGAGGATGATGGCCATCCCCTTCCTTTCAAGGAGCTCATTGGAAAGAGGGTGGACCAGGTCATGCCCAGGGATATTGCCGAGCAGATCATGATCCGTCTGAATAAGGCCCTGGATACCGGACATGTCCAGGTCTTTGATTTCCAGATGGCCTTTGGTATGAACACCAGGGATTATGAGGCCCGAATAGCCGTTAGCGGCGAGGAGATGCTCCTTGTAATAATGCGGGATATGACAGAGAGAAAAGAGGCAGAGAAGGCCATGAAGGCCGCCAAGGAGGCAGCAGAGGCAGCAACAATGGCCAAGTCCAGGTTCCTGGCCAATATGAGCCATGAGATTCGCACGCCAATGAACGCAGTCATAGGCATGACCAGCATCCTCCTTCAGACCGACCTGACACCTGAACAGAGGGAATATGTCGAGACCATAAGAAATGGCGGAGATGCCCTTTTAACTCTAATAAATAACATCCTTGACTTCTCCAAGATAAGTGAGGGAAGGATAGCCCTGGAAGGCCAGCCATTAGATCTGTGGTCCTGCATCGAGGATTCAATGGACATGGTATCAGCAAAGGCCGCTGAGAAAGGGCTGGACCTATTTTATCATATAGATGCAAGCCAGCCAAGCAGGTTCCTGGGCGATCTTGCCTGGCTCAGGCAGGTGCTTGTAAATCTTCTGGGCAACGCAGTCAAGTTCACAGACAGGGGCGAGATCACAGTCTATGCAATGCCAAAGAAGCTGGACCAGGACTATGAAATACACTTCTCAATCAGGGACACAGGAATAGGCATACCTCCGGACCGCATGGATAGGTTGTTCAAGTCATTCAGCCAGGTGGATGCCTCCATAACTCGAAGGTATGGCGGCACAGGACTTGGGCTTGCTATAAGCAAGCGTTTAGTAGAGTTGATGGGCGGCAGGATCTGGGCTGAGAGTTCTCCTGGTATTGGGTCTGTATTCCACTTCATCATCATGGCCAAGAAGGCTGAGCCTGAGTTCAAGCCCTGCCTAAGTGTCGATCAGCCAGCTCTGGCAGGCAGGAGAGCGCTGATAATCGAGAATAGCTCTGAGGGCAGGAGGATGCTGGCCAACAGCCTTTCTCGCTGGTCCATGATTCCAAAGGCATTTTCCTGCACTCAGGAGGCCTTGGAATATATCAAGAATGGCGAAAATTTTGACCTGGCTATAATGAATGCCGAAGATTGGGATGCGTCAAATCCATGGATGCATGAAAAGCCAGTCGTTCTCATGGCCAGGCTGGGATTGCACGAAGAGGTCTTCAACAGAAGGCCTGCTGCAGTTCTGACAAGGCCAGTCAAGCTCTCATCGCTCCACAAGGCTTTGATGTCCATCTTCTCAGGCCAGCCTGAGGATTCAAAAGAGGGGCCATCCAGGCATGGATCATTACAAGTGGACTCACCGAAGGCTAACTCATCCTCATTTAAAGATAAAGAATCCAGTAGAGTTGGTGAATCCCATAGCGATGAAGAATGCCTGAGCATGAGAATTCTCCTGGCAGAAGACAACATGGTGAACCAAAGGGTCGCACTGCGCATGCTCAGCAGGCTTGGATACAAGGCCGATGCTGTGGCAAACGGAGTAGAAGTGCTCCAGGCCCTGGAACGCCAGCCTTATGATCTGATTCTCATGGACATCCAGATGCCCGAAATGGATGGCCTAGAGGCTGCCAGACGCATAAGACAATTTTGGCCTCTTGGTCCTAAAATCATTGCCATGACAGCCTATGCATTAGAAGGAGATCAGGAGATGTGCCTGGATGCAGGCATGCACGGATACATAAGCAAGCCTGTCAAGGTTGAGGACTTGAAGGCAGCAATACAAGCAGTCATTAGATAAGGGTCATTAGATAAGGAAAGGCCTGATTGCGGCAGGGATCACAGGTCAGACGGATTGATGGTAGGACCTGGCATCCTCCCTCGAGTGCTCTCCTGTACCCTCATCCATTATCAGAAGCAAGATAGGCCCTCAGTTGAGCCTGTTCCTGCCCTGTCCAGAGCTAAAGGCGATGCTGCACTCCCTACCCAGGCAATCCCTGGCCTGGTTTAACAGATCCTGGACTCTTGTCGCGCCCTCTTTCTGCAGGTCTGACGACCTCATGGGCAGGGCGAACTGCACTGCCATATCTAGATACAGCTTGGCCTGCGGGCTTAAGCTTCGCTTGGCCTTTACAACAGAGCTTCTTATCTCATCTAGGCTCTGCAGCACCATGCGCCTATCTTCAGAGACCAGTTCTGCAGTAGATCCCGGTACAGCCATGGTCCAGGCATCGATTATAGCCACGGTCAAGTCGAGCATGAGGCCGTCTGGTATCTCCATGGTCCTTATCAGATCCACTATCAGGCTCAGCTTGCTGCTCCTGAACTCTGACTCTTTTGTGACCAGCTCGTTTCTCTTAAGCACGGCCTCGTAGTAATCTGCCAGGCCAAGGAGGTCATCTCCGACGCGCGAGTATTCAACGCTTACTGCATCAATCATTGCCACCAACCTCTGTCTTATAGTGCTTCCAGGCCTCTTCGATATGCATAGCTTTCATTCCCAGCTTGGCTGAGGAAAGTTTGCCATTCTTGAGCGAGTCTCTAAGGCAAGTAGTCTCCCCGGGCCGGAGGATGAGCTTCCTTGCTCCCTTTACAAAAGTCCCCTGATCAGGCTTGCTAAATCCGAAATCTGAAAAAAAGATCATGAACTTGAAATAGTTATTCAGCCCCAGGCGCCTGAACTCCAGAAGAGGAAAATCCAGGCCAGTGCCAGATCTGCATATAGCGATATCCGAACTTGTGCCGGAGGATGCCGCAGGAGAGTGCCGGGCAATAGCAGATTGATGCCTCAGCGATCTGACATTGCCTTGCGGAATACAGGCAAGCAGATCATGGTCGGGTGTCACCCTTGAATAACGCGGCATTGATGTACCTGAGCATCCAGAGGAGCCCCCGGAATCAATGCGCTCACTAGGTAAAGCTGCCACGATTAAAGAAGTATACCTCAGGCTATTATATACCTTATCTCATTTTAGTATATGCATGCATTTTCAGTATTGAATCTATATACCAAATTCTAAAATCGGTAAAGAAGAGAATATCAATGGAACTGATCACATCTCTGAGATGACAAATCACTAGCACTAAGGGCAAGAAGCATTCTATTTGATGATCAAATTACAATAGCAGAATATGGTTTCGGATATATAGATGACATACTTCTCACCTATGTCCATTCAGTCCATTTGATTTCAGGCAGGCCTCGGCCTCTCTTATGAGATACATGCGCTCCTTTCTGTTCACTCCCCACCTGGCCATCCTGAGCATGCCCATGCTCATGAAGAAAGGCAAGGCCTTGGTGATGCTTTCAAACTCGTCCTGGCCATGGCTGTATCTCCACAGGAAATGGCCTATGTAGGGCTCAGCCTTATCTGCCCTGCTCTTATTCCAGCCGAAGTACTTCTTAAGCTCTGCAGCCAACACTCCCAGGTCGTGGACCCGGTTGGCATGGTCCCAGGAACTCTCAAAGTCCAGTGCATATACCTTGTGGTGATTGAACAGGTAGTTGGCAGGATTGGCGTCGTTATGGATCATGCACCCAAAGGGCTGATCCAGGAAGTGGCTATACCACCATTTTCCAAGCAGGTGGTTGAACTTATCCCGCTCATGATCATTCAGACTGAGCTGATCTAGGATCTTATGGAAGCGAGCAAACTCCTTTTCCTGCCGTAAATCTGACCTGGTGCCGTCATGGAGGCCCCTCATGGAATTGGCGACTGAGGTGAGCCGGTCGTAAAGCCCTTCCTCAGAATGTATGTACTTGGAGAAAGGCTTGCCCCACACTCTTTCCGTCACCAGGGCGCAGCTAAACTTCTTCTTCCTGGCAAGAGGCTTTGGAACATCTATGAGGTTCTCTATCCTCTGGAGCTTCCCAAACTCATTATCCATGGCATCCCGGGCATTATAACGCCTGTTTCCTCCAGTGGGCTCGGCATAGAACTTGACGAACACGCCATAGCCCTGGCCTGAGAACTCGTACCTGCAAACAGTGTGAGATGCCGGGATCTTATAAACCCTGACCTTGCACCTGTCATCGTCTAGCTTATCCCCGACTATATCTACAAGCCAATCCCTGAAATAATCCCCTGGCTTTAGAGTATTGACATAGTATTCGGGCATGGGCAAAACCTCGGCCTCCACAAACCAGAATGGAAAGTCCTTCAGGCCACGGCCTTGAGGCAGGCCCTGGACTCCTTGATCAGATAGCTGCGCCTATTAGAGCCAAGGCGCAGCCTGGCCATTCTGAGCAGCCCCATGCTCATGAAGAAAGGCAAGGCCTCGGCGATCCTTTCAAACTCATCCTGGCCACGGCTGTATCTCCACAGGAAGTGCCCTATATAGGGCTCTGCCTTCTGGTCGTCGCCTTTGACCCATCCAAAGTGATACTTGAGCTCGGCTGCAACCACGCCAAGGTCATGAACGCAGTTGGCATGGTTCCAGGCGCTCTCAAAGTCTATTGCATAGATCTTATCTCTGTTGAAGAGATAGTTCACAGGGTTGCAATCGTTGTGGATCATGCAGCCATATGACCGATCTATTCTGGTGCTGTACCACCATCCCCCTAGCATCTCATTATATTTCTCGCGCAGGCTCCGGCCCAGCTTGAGCTGATCCAAGATCTTATGAAACCTGGCAAACTCCTCTTCCTTTCGGTATGCTGTCCTGGTCTCATCATGCAGCCTCCTCAAGGTGGACGCCACTGAAGTGAGCCTGTCATACAGGCACTCCTCATTCTTCATATAATCGTATAGCGGCCTGCCTTTCACATATTCAGTGACCAGGGCGCAGCTGAACTTTTGTTCAGTAGCTATCGGCCTGGCGGTGTCTATGATCCTCTCTACTGCCTTGAGAGTATCATACTCCTGGATCATGGCCTCTTCAGGGTCATAATGCCTCATCCATCCAGTAGGCTCTGCATAGAACTTGGCCACCACGCTGTAGCCCTGGCCATCGAACTCATATCTGCAGACATTATGCGAAGCCTTGCGTAGCTTGAACACCCTGACCTTACATCGGTCATTCCTTATTTCTTCTCCCACAGCATCGACCAGCCAATCTCTAAAGGCATCGCCTGGTCTGAGTTTGGCGACATATTTCTCACGCGGCATGATCAGCCTCTATAGTTAGAAGGGCTGAATAGAGCGAGCCCCCTAACTATAGAGTATATATCTCAGTAGGACATATATAATTCTTCGGGAGTTCTTCTTAATTTTGGATCTGTCCATAGATAGGGATTCACCAAGTCATGAGTTCAAAGCATGTTGGATTGTTGAAGCAATTCCGTCTTAATTGCCCGGCATTTCAGAAATTAAAATCTCCAGTGCATAGGTATAATGGGGAGAGTGAGCCAGAAGAAATATCGAGCTATGGTCGATAATTATACAATTATGATTTTAGACAGATCGGATAAGCGTATGGCGCTTAATCTTTGTTGGATCTCTTAAACAGACAATTTAAATCCAAGCGCCGATGCTATGTTGATGGAAAATTTCATAATGTATCAATCTCAATAATTGTCTGACGTAACCCAGCATTGGACCACTCCAAAGGCCGAAAGGCGCTGGATGAGCACATATTGCCTTTCAGCTTGAAGATCATTTACCCATATCTTTGCTCCCATTAATATCGAGGAGGTTTGAAAACTTGTGCAATAACCTGAATTACTGGACCAAATTGCATTACCTATCAAAATTCCTGGTCATAATAGGCGCTCTGAACTGGGGCCTAGTAGGCCTTATAAGCTTCAACCTTGTATCAGCCCTATTTGGGAAGAAGTCCGCAGCCAGCCGGCTGATCTACACCCTGGTGGGGCTGGCTGCAATCTACCTGGTAGCCACTGCCAAGAAAGAGGCTTTCGAAAAAGTGATGAGATGATCGCCAGCCAAAACTTTACAGACTATCTTTTTAGTGAGCGAATGCAAAATCATGCCAGAGATATTAGAAAAAGCCCTGCAATCAGCAGATGAAAAGGTAGCCAGGATGATTGAGGCCGACCTTAACAGGCTTGAGCAGCTGATAACTGCTACCAATTCACCGGACTACAACAAAATCAAGGACGTGACGACAAGGATGAAGATGGTAGGCGAGGCACTGGAGGCATTATCCACAGGACTGGAAGCCTATAGAGCGGTTTCAAGCCAGATAAAGCAAGATGCAATGCCGCCGCCAAAGCCCTAAGCAATCTAATGTTTAGCTATTTTCTGCCTTATACAGGATATAGCTATGGAACTGTGAAATCCCTTAGAAGAACGATGAAAGTGTTGTTCTCCATAGAACATTTCATGGCCAGTGTGGGCATATAATCATGAATGATCCCTCCAGCGGACGCACTTTATTGCCATGGCCTGAATTGACAGCCCAGTTATCGGCATCTAGACTGAATGAAGCAAAGTCTGCAAAGTTAAATGCTGCTGACAACAAAATAGTTAGCGAAGATCCCGA
>DATMZB010000187.1:0-5672 GCA_035560655.1 Methanotrichaceae archaeon
AGCAAATATTATATAGATGGAACGAGCAACCCTTATAAAAACAGTAGCTGATATGGAGTGGGGTTAATGAGATTAATTATATCTCTACTGGTCGTGTTTTTGGCCTTAGCCGACCTGGGCCTGGGTGGAGTTGGAGATACAGGCGTATTTGACGGAAGCTACTCTGAGGGATCTGTGCAGAGCTTCATGGCAACGACGCCTCAGTCTGCGGATACATCATTGCCTCAGACATCGATGATTGGACCTTTGCCAATATCATCGGGATCTGAAGCGCAGGGATACCAGATGCAAGGATATCCCACGCAGGGGTATGCACAGCAGGCATATTCAACGCCTGGGTATCCTGAGCAGGAATACCAACAGGGCAACTCACAGCAATATCCTCAATCAGGATCTGCGGAGTCTGAATATGCCCCGCCTGGGCCATCTCAGTCTGAATACACCCAGTCAGAATATCCTCAATCAGGATATACTCTGCCGGTGTATCAGCAATCAGGATCTCAGACCTCGGCGTACCCTCCTTCAGGTATTGCAGGGCCGGACCAGGGAAGCTCGCTTCCTTCCCTTCCGGCGGGAGCTGGACAGGACTCGGGCTATATGGTGCCCCAGTATGATACCGCATCTGCGCCGCAGATCAGCGGACCTTATCAGGAGCACTACTCGCCTCAGGATCTGGGCTTCTCCCAGCCTCAGGCCGAGAGCTTCCAGCCTGACGGCAGCCTGAACTTCGCAACAGCGACCCCTCCCACAAGCCTTGTTATGCCAAGCTCAACGGGCGCCAAATCACTGTACTGGCCAGGATCTGTCTCCTCTAAAAACAGGTTCTATGTCCAGACAAAATCGGGGCTCTCAACCGTTGGAGGATGCTTCTACAAGGGCTATGTTCCATTGTGGTCGGATGTCAAGAATGGAGGCAACTTCTACCTCTATGAGTGGTATCCGGGCAAGATGACGCCCTCCATAAGCTTCTGGGGCTGGGCCTGGCCAGGATTCAAGAAGGGCTGGTTTACGGGCGACACTCCGGGATGGCACATGCTGTGCTATAACAGCCAGGGATGGTCTAACTACATCTATGTCTACGTCTGGCCGTCAAGCGCAACTCCTGCGCCCTATTCCAAGATAGCGATGCCAGCAGTTCAGGGCCAGCCAGGGATATACGGCGCGCCCACTCCGCCAAACCCGAACTATGATGGTTTAAAGCTGCCTGACTACAACCAGATAGCTCTTCAGCCTCAGGCCCAGATGAAGCCCCTTGGCCAGCCGATTCAGATGACCTATATGGGTCAGAGCGCATGCCAGGGATGCCCCGGTCTGGTTTACCCCAAGTGCACTCTCACCAAGTGTAATGAGCTATATGTCCAGACCATGCCAGGAAAGCTGTCCACCGCAGGAGGCGTGAGATACGGTGATTGCATGCCACTCTGGTCCAAGATTGGAGCTCCTGGGAACTACTGGTCTTTTGAGTGGTCGCTTTGCGGCGGCTATCCCGCGGGATCTTATTGCTCGCCTGAGATCAAGCTCTTCGGGTACAAGAAGGCTGGGTGGTATCAGACGTGGTTCAGGGGCAACAAGGCCGGGTGGCACATAATGTGCTATTACACAAAAGACTGGTCCAATTATGTGTACGTCTATGTCTGGCCGGCCTGAGGGCCGCGCCGATCTCTTTATATAGAGCGAGCTTTGATGATGTTGGGATTAGTATCTTCCTGGAGGATGTTTATTGGCTAGAAGATCACAGAGAAAAGCAGATAGGACGAAGGTTAAGCAGTGGTATAAGGTAGTGGGCCCTGAGATGTTCGGCAGGTCCCCCGTAGGCGAAACCGTATCCAATGATCCAAATAGAATTGTTGGCAGGGTCATAGAGACGACCCTTGGCGATCTCACAAACAACTTCTCCAAGCAAAACACGAAGCTTAGGTTCAGAGTTGACAGGGTGGCAGGCGATTCGGCATATACCAAATTCGTGGGCCACGAGATGACCACTGATTACATCAGGTCCCTGGTTAAGAGAAGGACCTCTCGCATTGATTCCATAATAGATGTGACAACCACGGATGGCTACCAGGTCAGAGTAAAGCCCAGCTGCTTTACAGTAAAGAGGGCCAGGGCCAACCAGGTCAAGTCCATAAGAGAGCTCTCCAGACAGGTAGTTCTGACAAAGGCCGCAGGCCTGGATCTAAACCAGCTCATACAGGAGGTAGTCCTGGGCAAACTTTCCTTGGACATTTACAAGGAGGCCAAGATGGTCTATCCCCTGAGAAGAGTTGAGATCAGGAAGACTGAGATCTTGGCAGAGCCCAGCACAGCATCCGCCGGGCCAGCCCCAGCACCTGTTGAGACTACTGCTGGAACCGTACCTTAAATGGCATTGCGCTCCTCTTTTAGGAGCGCTCAAACCATAATTTGGTTTTTCTTCACATCAATTTTTGGGATCCTGTTTTGCTATTTCTTTGGCGATGTTATGGGTTCTTAGAGCCTATCGCTTCGGGCCAGCACTTGCATATAGAGAATTAGCTCACGGCCAGAGCTTACCCAGCGTACATTCGAGGGCATGATGTTTGCCCAGCAGGCAGTAGCCGCGGAGCGGTCGTCCACAGAATTGCAGGGCATAGTGCACGGCCAGAATTTTGCAGGTTACACACTATGCCCTGATCTAGCCTCAAGGCCGATGGTCTTGGCCCAGAAACACGGCCGTGAGGAAGGCTTGTGCATACAGGCACTTGCCAGAGCAAGAGCATGATGGCATCGGCATACAAAAGACCTGGCTTATCCGGCCAAAATAGCCTTTATCTTGTTTCAAATTTCTGATCATGTACCTAATCCAAATGACGGCAAAACCTGCACTCTAAATGCTCCTGCCGAGTTAATAATGAGCAACGAATAATCTAAAGATATAGATCCAGCAGGCAGTCCCGCACTAAGCACATCTGAGACTTTTGCTATGTGTCGCACCGCCATGTCGGCAGGAGGCACATTAAAGGGCTGGATGAGCATGGGGATATCCCTGGCAAGTTTTGGCTATGCGATTTATGAGGTCATCATATCGCTGCCGTCTGAGGGGGGTCAAAAGAGACCCAACTGTGGTCAGTCTATTTCTGATTGGCATGGGCACTGTCATTATAGTTTATGGCGCGGCTGAAAACGGGTCGACCATACGCTGGCTCCATCAGGAATATGGAATGCACTCCAATAAAGTTTTCCTGATTTTCGGTTCAGTGATGGCGATTTTTGGTGTCATCGCATTTTTAGGAATCGTAGCTAGGATCATATAGCTGCGATGCTTCTAGTATCGATCTAGTTGAAGGAGGGAGAAGTACATACCACTACCAAACAGCATCGTTGAGGTGATTATTGCACGTATCGCCGGGCCGATGAGCCTTCGATTTGTCGTTCAACCGCTTGTAGGGCTGCTGCTAGGGGCTCGCGATGGAGTGAGGGATGCAAAGGCCGGAGAACCGCCGTTTATCTTTGACCTGATTGTCAATCGCGAGAACCGCAGGATCAAACTGGCCAGCCTTTTCACATCCCTGTCCAAGACGATTATCATTGCAGTCGTCCTCGACTTGATAGCTCAATACCTCATCTTTGATCAAGTTCGCATCACAGGGGCGATTGCAGTTGCCGTAATCATCTTGATCGTGCCCTATTCGCTTGCGAGGGCGATAACAAATAAAGTCGTCACAAAAAGAAAATTGAGCAAACCCGGCAAATCTTGACTCCCTCCCCGACCTCCGGGGGAGTGGAGCTTCCTGCTTTACAGAGTTGGCCGGCCTGAAGGTGATAATATTCTGGATGGCATTGATATCCCTATCCGCCTCTGGATCGCAGTTGGGGCAAATTTTGTTATCCATTTTTTCATAAACGTTCTTGAGCACCATTTATGCATTAAAAATAACGTGGAGCGCAAAGGCAGGCCTGTGCAAAATGATCCCCAGTGTAACTGATCCCAATCATGGATTACGTTATCCCGTCAATGCATAGCGAATCGCTTTTTCCGGACAGACGTCCACACAGCAGCCGCAGAGTATGCACTCAGTATTTTCCATGCTCCCCTTCCGGACCATAATGTCCACATCGAGTCCCATGGGGCAGCTTTTTGAGCATTTCTTGCAGTCTGTGCACTGGCCCGCGTTTGCAGATAAGTGAAGTGCAGGCCAGCGGACGAGGTTTCGGATCTTCCTTCCTACGATCATTATCACAGCAATGGGACAGAAATAATGACAGAAACCACGTTTTCCTCCTAACATGGCAAATATGGTGATGAAAGTGATCTGGGCCAGGTATATGGTGTATGCTCCCTGTTTTGCTATGGAAATTCCATGATCGGTGTAATAAAACAGATCAATAGTTGTCAACCCCCCTGCAGATCGGATTGCAGAAATGAGGGGGATGAAAATAATTGCAAGGAATATGAGATATTTGAGCCAGCTCAGCCGACCTCTGTTGGCGTGCTTATTATTTATACGGGAGTAAATTTCTTGCAGGCCGCCTGCCGGACAGAGCCACCCGCACCAGAGCCTCCCCAGAAACAGTGAGCTTATAAAGATGAGGATGAAGACTATCAGGCCGCCTGTGACAATCCCTTCTGATGCACCCTCAATTATTATCGGACAGGATATATAAACAAAGGTGACCGGCAGCAGTACGAATGAGAAAATAATCAGCGCCTCCCTTGCCCTCTGCCTATTTATGGAATTTCTCATGCAGAGACGCCTCATCACTTTTGATATTAAATAGCTGCTCACCACGTCGAAGCTTGATGGCCTAGACACTTATTGGCACGATGAGCATTGCCTAAAAAGAGGATAGATCAGCAAAAGCTGATCTTCCTGAAAGCTCACTGCTACTGGGTCATATCTGGCAGCTTTGCTCTCCCCAGAGGAATTACCTGTCCTTTCCATATCAGATAAAGTTGATTATATGGGTACCTGGCAAACTGCCCTATGTTCTGCCAGGAGTAGCTGCCATTTTCTTCTTTCACTACCAGCAGATTATAGTAGGCAACATTGCTATCCCCCACGGCATTGAGGCTGAATGGGCCTGTGATTCCCCTGTATCTGTCAATGGTATAAGTTAGAATTTTTTGAGTTCAGTGCTATTTGCAGATTCTGATAGCATCACGGAGTCAGATACAACCCGGAGGGCATCGTAGGATGTGAGAGTGCAGGCATTAGGCTTAGATCCCGTCATTTAAGTGATGAAACCTGCCACGTGCTTATAATCATCCTTTTCCCTGTGATCCGAGGGTACTCTATAGTCCTTAATGGCCGCAGGCTCGGCGCTGGTGATGCCTGCTATGACCACCTTTGTGCCTCTCAGGCTCAGGTTCTGGAGGCCACTCATGGCCTTGGCAGGATCAGTACTGTATCCTGGAAACAATGCAAGCTAAAAGCAATTTCATTTTCAATCGATATACCTCCTCCTCAGCGCTGAAGTACCGCTTGTTGCGATTAATCCTTCGAGATGATTAAGTGCGGCTTCTCATTCTTCACATACAAATGAGGGATGGAGATCCGAGCAAAGATTAAGGAGGGAGTAAGGATAAAATAGCGTTTTGTCTCGGATCGCCAAATGCCTCTGTCCAACTTATAATAGATATAGACGATTGCGATAATCTAAATTGTGCATTTCCGTCGTTCTATTGCCGCGGCAGATGGTCCGATAGATAGCGT
>DATMZB010000188.1:0-3176 GCA_035560655.1 Methanotrichaceae archaeon
GGCACAGGCTCAAAGGGTGTCTGGGAGCCGATCGATCTGGACAAGATGCTGAAGGCACTCGCACCCTTTGCTGCATGAATTTGGGAAGACGGATATCCTGTCCCAAGGCAAAGTGCCGCCGGGCCCAAAGGCCCGTCCTGATCTGCCTCATGGCTGGCCCGGAGTTTATAGCCCTTCCTAGATTTGTGGTTGATTCTGTATGAGAAACACAGCATCGAAGTCGCATCTCTTCTCAACTATATCTGTCGCTGTGGCACAACCTGCCTTATGAGCACCCCTGAGGCCAGGCAGAACATCGCCAGATAAAAAAACACTACTGAAAAGTTTCCTTCAGTCAGGTCAAGCACATAGCCGCTTAGAGATGGCCCCAGAAGCCCTGCCACAAAGCCGTATCCTGTGAACACCAGCCCAAATATGGCCCCGAAATGCTTCAGGCCGAAGCAGTCTGTGACCAGCGGGGCAGAGACTGAGAAGAGCGTGCCAAATGAAAGGCCTATCACTGCAGCCAGGACTATGTAGGCAACGAGACTACCCGCATGGGACAGGAGGAGATATGCAGCGCCTGCTGCAAAGAAGGTCATGCTCATGATCCTATTTCTGCCGTAGATGTCTGACAAAACTCCACTGACCACCCGTCCAAGGCCGTTGGTTGTATTGAAAGCCGTCAGAATGAGTATTGCAGACTCAAGAGCCAGTCCCTTTGAAAGGCCATAGCTTGTGGAGAGGGCAACCATTGCGATTCCTGCTGCACCCTGCAGTGCCCAGGTGATCCACAGGAACCAGAAGCTTCTGGTCCTTATGCTCTCCTGTATGGTCATGGATGCCCTCCACCGGCTCATTATTTCAGGAGTTATGGAAGGGGATAGTCTCTTGTAGAGCTCCGGACCTGGAGACTTGGATAGGTAGGCGCCAATAAGGCCTGTTATGAGTGTGATGACAGCTATGTAATAGTTCATTGGCACATATCCAAGGTGGGTCAGCATCTGTCCAAACAGTGGCGACATGACCGCAGCCGATAGCCCGAAGACCATGCTGGCGATGCCCGCCACAAGTCCTTTCTTCTCTGGGTACCACTTTTGAACCAGAGTCAGGGCCGGGATGTAGACGAAGCAGGATGAGAGGCCTGTGATGAATGCCCAGAGATAGAGCATGGCAACGCTGGAGAGGAAGGCGGCCAGGAGGGAGTTCAAGCTGCATATGATGATTCCTATAGCCATCATGGTCCTTGTGCCGTGGCGTTCCTGCCAGCGACCTACCAGGGACATGAAGATGCCAACTGCAGCCAGCATGAAGAAGATGGTATTTCCACTGGCTCCCCTGCCTATATGGAACATCTCCTGCCATAGAGGTGCCATAACTCCAGGAAAGCCGAAGTTCAGGGCACCAGGCCAGAAGAGGGCGATACAGCAGCCAATAACTACTAGGGCACCTCTTGTATTTCCAGGACGCAAATTCGGCTCTTCTTCAGTGCTATCTGTTAGCATGAGGCAGACTCGATGCACATGAACCGAATATAGTTTTTCCTCTTGAGGAGATGCTAGGGCCCGTTACCATGATTCCTGGATATTAATCCACAAAGAGATCTCTTCAGCACCTTTGATTCCATCTAATCACCTTCCGGAGAAAGCAGCCTTACGCGGGCTCTCCGGAGTATTTCATCAAAATGGCCTCAAGCTCGTTCTTCTGCACCGGTTTGGCTATGTAGTCATCCATCCCTGCTTCCAGACACATATCTTTGTCGCCTTCCATGGCATAGGCTGTGATGGCAACGATTCGGGGCTGCTCTTCAGCTGGCCAGGTCTTGCGTATCTCTCTTGTGGCCGTGATGCCGTCCATCTCAGGCATCTTGATGTCCATCAGTACCAGGTCATAGGGCCGGATCTTGAGGACCTGAAGAACCTCTCTTCCGTCTGCCACAGCATCAGGACGGTATCCCATCCTTTTCAGCATCTCCACGATCACCCTCTGGTTCGAAGGGTTGTCTTCAGCTACCAGTATTGAGAGGGGCTTCTGTTCTGAGAGGTTTTTGTAAGTGATATCTTTATTCGTCTCTGCAAGACTAAGATGCTTGCCCGAGACGGCCTCTGCCTGGATGGTGAAGTGGAATTTGGACCCCTTGGCAGGAATACTCTCAGCCCAGATCTCTCCACCCATTAATTCAACCAGGTTTTTGCTTATCGCCAGGCCAAGGCCCGCTCCATCACGCTTACGGCTTATGACATGTTCCACCTGGCTGAAGGGCTGGAAAAGCTGATCCATTTTATCCTGAGGTATGCCTATTCCTGTATCACGAACTTCGAACGAGATCTGGTGTTTATTCTTCTCAATGACCTTGGAAGAGACGGATACAGACACCTCTCCTACATCAGTGAACTTAACCGCATTTGAGAGGAGATTGACCAGGATCTGCCGAAGCCTTCCATGATCTCCAATGATTATATCAGGTGTGCCGTAGCCGACGGTGTAAGCCAGGATCAGGCCCTTCTTTTCAGCCTGAACTGCAACCAGGCCCAATGACTCATCTATGCAGCGCTTGATGCTGAGAGGCTGGCGCTCCAGCTCAATCTTCTCCTTCTCGGCCCTGGAGACGTCCAGGATATCGTTAATTAAGGCCAACAGGGCCTCGCCGCCGTTCCTGATGGACTCTATATAATCCCTTTGAACCTGGGTCAGGGATTCATCCAGGAGGAGGCTGGAAAAGCCGATTACAGCGTTCATTGGTGTACGTAACTCATGGGACATGTTTGCCAGGAAGGCGGCCTTCGCCTCGACAGCTTCCAGGGCCTGATCCTTGGCCCTTGTGAGGTCCGCCTCAAGCTTCTGGTGCTGCTCCAGCTCCACCTGAAGCTCCTCGTTGGCCGATTCCAGCTCTTGCTTGGACTCGTAGAGCTCCATCTCGAGCTTCTGGTGGTGCTCCAGCTCCACCTGGAGCTCTTCATTGGCCACCTCCAGGCTTTCTTTGGCCTCAGACAGCTCAGCGGTCCTATCCTGGACCCTCTGCTCTAGATCGTCACGCGCAGCTCTCAGCTCCATCTCAGCCTGCTTTCTTTCGGTTATGTCCTGGCCCTGGGCAATGGTGGCGGCCACTCCTCCATCTTTATCGAGCACATTTGCCGAGTTCCATAATACAGTCCTCACTGACCCGTCAGTGTGCAGGATTGGAATCTCGACTACCT
>DATMZB010000189.1:0-3415 GCA_035560655.1 Methanotrichaceae archaeon
GGGTATTCGTGACCCTCTGCACTCCCGAAGTAATAAATTTATTGTGTAAGTCTGATGCTTATGACTCGTTCTTACGAATCATCCTTGAGGAGCATCTTTATGGATTGTCTCATGATCCGTTCCAGGCAAAGCTGAGTCCAGATACATGCTCTCCTTATCCCGAAGCTCCTTTAGCCCAACAAGGCTGTTGAACTGCTCAAAGCTCATCATGCGGTCCTCCAGGCCAGCAGTGCTCCCTGTCCTTTGAAGCTCCCTGAAGAAATCCATCACAGCCCTGGCTATGACATAGGTACAGGACGTGGCATAGGCAATCACAGAAAAGCCCATATCCTGAAGCTCACTGGCTGTCAGGAGTGGCGTCTTTCCCCCTGGAATCATGTTGGCCATGGTCGGTCCCTCGATCTCTGCAGCGATCCTTCTCATCTGGTCTATGGACTCAGGAGCATCCACAAAGACCATGTCCGCGCCAGCCTCTCTGTACAGGTTGCCTCTTCTGATGGCGTCATCTATGCCGCTGACACCCATGGCATCAGTCCTGGCTGTGATTATGAAGTCTTTGTCGGACCTGGCATCAAGGGCAGCTCTCAGCCTGGCAGCCATATCCTTGGAGGATATTACCTGCTTGCCGGACATGTGCCCGCAGCGCTTGGGCTCTGCCTGGTCCTCCAGTATGATCCCGGCCGCTCCGGCCTTCTCATAGAGCTGAACTGTCCTGATGACGTTCATAATCCCGCCATAGCCTGTATCTCCATCCACGAGCACTGGGATATTCACCGCGCCTGCTATGCGGGATGCACAGCCGGTCATCTCAGTCAGGGTCAGAAGAGAGATGTCCGGCATTCCAAGCACTGAGGCAGTGTTGGCATAGCCGCCCACGGCAATGGCCTTGAATCCGGCCTTCTCTGCGATTTTAGCGCTCAGTGCATCATGAGCCACAGGCATCATCAGTATCTCATCATCTAAAATGAGTTTTTTGAACTGGGAGGTCTTCTTCAACTTCAGCATCCCCGTTACCGATGTCATCTTGCTCATCTAAAGCTTTCGGCTCTGGTCGATCCCTCATATGCCTGCACTGATCGTGTGGGCATGATGAAGCAGGGGAATCAGCATGGCATACAGTCCTATGCCGAAGATGAGAATTCCTGCGGCACGGTTGAACAGGAAAAGCTTTCCTGCCACCAGGCGTTCTTTTATCTGGCCAAAGCTGAGGCTCAGCACCAGCCACCACATTGCTGAGCCCATGAACACCCCTGCCACCATGATTGTGCCCTTGAAAGCATCTCCACCGGCACCGGTTATACCAAGGCCTGCAAATATGGCCATGAAGAATAGTATGGTCGCAGGATTGGCCAGGGTCAGGATAAACGTGGAACCATATGCGCTAAGCAGGCTGCGTCGCTCCTCCTTGCATGAGGCATCTACTGGATTTGAGGTGAAGATCTTTACGCCAAGGAAGCAGAGCATCAGGCCGCCTGCAAGCTCCAGGCCAGCGCTGTGGACCATCAGTGATGCAGATATGAAGCTCAAGCTAAATCCGGCCAGGCCCGCATACAGGGCATCTGCAGTAGCTGCTCCAAGCCCGGATGCAAGCCCAGCCAGGCGACCATTGGCCAGGGTTCTGTGGATGCAGAGCAGGCCGATAGGACCTAAGGGCACTGCTACAGATAGGCCTATCAGAAAGCTTTGCAGGAAGAGGTCAGGGCCTGAATGCATGATCTATACTTATAATGCCCGTAATAAAAGCTTTACAATCCATATATCGATCCTAGATGAGCATACCTAAAAAGGCGCTTGCGGCAGGAGAAATATGATCTGCGGGTGTGGGAAATGCCTATCTATGCTTCTTTAGCTTTGGAAAACAGATTCTTTACGAACTGTGTTTGCGGGAGAGGCGGATGGATTTTTGGTGGCCATCCCAGGTCCGGACCCTGGAAGGCCGTACTCGGTGGAGGCTCATGGTTGTGAGATTACAAAGGCCTGATAAATCCACTCTTTAATCTCATCTCTGACCTGCCTGAATGCATTGAGCTGATCCTCCTCTGAGCCTCTTGCAGAGGCTGGGTCTTTAAAAGTCCTGTGGACAGTCTTCCTGGCCGCAGGAGTCGCGGCCTGGGCATGAATGCTCACCCCACAAATGGGGCAGGCCTCTTTGGCCTTGTCGCAGACCGTGACGGCGAGATCGAACAGAATGCCTCGAAGCTCGTCCATGCCCTTTGAGCGCTGGCAAGAGATATCAATTCCAACCTCGCTCATGGCCTTCACGGCGCGTGGATCTACGTGGGTGGCCTCGATTCCAGCGCTGAAGACTTCATACTTATCTCCGCACATAGCCCTGAGCAATCCTTCAGCCATCTGGGATCTAGCGGAGTTGTGGAAGCATAGAAAGAGCACCTTCCTACGGCCTTGATCCTTCGATTCATTCGTCATAGATCTCGCCTTTTTGTATTTTGTATATTCTGCCTGCCAAGTACATAAACATATGATCTACGTATCGTCATAGGGCGATATGTTTATATGTGAATACATCCCTCCTTGTACTATCATGGCTCAAAAGTCAGTCTCTGATCTGAGGTTGAAGATCCTTTGTGCTCTATCCGATCCAATACGCTTGGAGATGCTCGAATACCTTGCTGGCGGCGAGAGGTGCGTCTGCGAGATCATCCCTGCTTTCCAGAGGTCCCAGTCCACCATATCCAAGCATTTAAACATCCTCTATGAGGCTGGCATTCTTGACCGCAAGATCGATGGAAAGAGGACGCTCTACAGGATTAAGGACCCCCAGGTCTTCGATATAATAAAGGCAGTCGATGCATTAGCACTGGAACAGATCTCGAATCTGGCTGAAGCAGGGAAGATACTGGAGAGATCGCTGGGCAAATAAACGAGCTGGTCTTATGGTAACATTCGCTCTAATTGCAGCCCTTCAGGCGGGGCTCACAACATTGCTTGAATACCTCTCGGCGCATGTCCTGACGTGCCTCGTGCCGGCATTCTTCATAGCCGGAGGAATATCAGCGCTTCTCAGGAAAGAGGTAGTACTGAAGTATTTCGGGAAAGACGCCCCCAAATGGCTCTGCTATTCTGTAGCGGCCACATCAGGCACTATCCTCGCAGTCTGCAGCTGTACTATACTGCCCATGTTTGCGGGGATTGAGAAGAGGGGTGCAGGAATTGGACCTGCCACTGCATTTCTCTTCTCTGGACCTGCCATTAATCTACTGGCTATAATCCTGACAGCCAGAGTTCTGGGCCTGGACCTGGGAATAGCCAGGGCAGTAGCTGCCGTATCTATGGCTGTAGTTATAGGCATGATAATGGCTGCCATATTCGAAAGGAGCCCACAGAAATGCGAAGTTCCAGCTGGCGGCATGCCTGTACAGACTGCCCAGGTGACAGAAGATCCAGATGGTGGGGG
>DATMZB010000190.1:0-6200 GCA_035560655.1 Methanotrichaceae archaeon
GTGCAGCACCCTATCATCCAGGATTGCGGAGCTCTATAAGAATATAGATATGCTAAAGCACAATGGCTCAGATCCACAGGTGCTAAAGGGGGCCTTAGATAAGATTCAGGCAAGCTTAAAGGAGCTCTCTGCCCTGGAGGAAGGGATCTTTCAGGAGAATAAAGAGCTCGCCCTAGCCCGGGAGTCCACTGAGGCAGAGCGCCTGCATTATAAGGATCTCTTTGATCTTGCACCTCATGTCTATCTGGTGACAGATGCAAAGGGCATTATTAAAGAAGCAAACCATGCCGCCACTGATCTCCTCAAGGCGGATATTGGGTCACTGACAGGAAGGTCGCTGCAGTCTTTCATCTCTTCTAATCACCTTGGCACATTCACCAGCCATCTGAGCAGGCTCAAGTGTTGTCGTGGGTCTCTGAGATTCGAGGCTGTGATGAACAGCAAGGATGATGACCTCTTCATGGCAAGCCTGACAGTTAGAGCCGTAACGAACTGCCATGGATGTGTGTCAGGACTTCTGTGGCAGGTTCAGGACCTTGCCAGGGGCAAGCAGGCCGGGGCAAAAGGCGAGGACCTTGAGCTGATGCAGGATCATGATGCAAATGGAGCTCTGCTAAGAGAGGTGGTCGAGCAGATGCAGGCCGGCTTTGTGGTGGCCGAGGCTCCCTCAGGAAAAATAATATTCTCAAATGATCAGGCTGAGAGGATGCTATGCGGAGAAGCTCCATCAAGGCGCCTGCTTTCCTTGAATATCTTCCAGGCATTTCGTGAAGACGTTTCTCCTTACAACTGGCCGCTGGCCAAGTCGCTTCTGATGGGAGAGATCGTGATGAACGAAGAGGTGGAGCTGGCTAGGCTCGACGGCACCAGGTTTGTGGCCAGCATCAGCTCTGGACCCATCAGAGATTGCCAGGGCAATATAACTGCGGCAGTGGCCACTTTCATAGACAAGGCCAAGATGAAGAAGGCTGAAGGGGAGCTTCGACAAGCATATGATCAGCTTGAGACGGGGGCCCAGGAGAGGGCTGCAGAGCTTAAGAGGGCCAATGAAGAGCTGGAGCGGCTAAACGATGAGCTTCGGGCGGAGGTGCTTGAGAAGGAGGTGGCAGAGATTGAGCTTCTCAATGCCAGGGATAAGGCAGAAGCTGCAGCTAGATCCAAGTCCGAGTTCCTGGCCAGCATGAGCCATGAGATTCGCACTCCTTTAAATGCAATTATAGGCATGGCCGGGCTGCTCTTGGATGAAGCCATGCCTTCTGAGAAGAAGGATTATGTCGAGACCATCAGGTCCAGCAGCGATGTACTGCTCTCAGTCATAAACGATATCCTGGACATATCAAAGATCGAGGGGGAGAAGATGGAGTTGGAGCGGCAGCCCTTCGATCTGCGCGAGTGCATGGAGATGGCCATAGACCTGGTGGCAGCAGAGGCGGCTAGAAAGGGCTTGAACTTGGCCTACACCATCTGCCAGAACACTCCTGAATGCTTCACAGGAGATCCGGCAAGGATCAGGCAGGTTCTGGTCAACCTGCTTGGCAACGGGGTCAAGTTCACCAGCTCAGGAGAGGTGACAATCTCGGCCTGGCACCAGGACCGAAGGCTCTACTTCTCTGTCCAGGACACGGGAATAGGCATACCCCAGGACAGGATGGACCAATTGTTCAAATCATTCAGCCAGCTCGATGCCTCCACCAATCGCAAGTACGGCGGAACAGGCCTTGGTCTCGCCATAAGCAAGCGGCTGGTTGAGATGATGGGTGGAGAGATCTGGGCCAAGAGCGTTCCTGGCGGGGGATCGACATTCAGCTTCAGCGTCCTGGCAGAGGCATATTCATGCGAGCCCAAGCCATATCTGAGCACGGATCAGCCGATGCTTGCAGGCAAGAAGGTGCTGATAGCTGAGAATAGCAGAATTAACCGCATTATACTGGGCCATCATATCCAGTCCTGGGGCATGATGCCTCTTAATGCATCCACAGGCCGTGAGGCCCTGAGAATGATAGGCAGGAACAAGTTCGACATGGCAATAGTGGACAGGCAGGTCCAGGATATTGACGGCCTGGACCTAGCTGGAGAGATCCACAGGCAGGATAAATCGCTGCCTATTATCCTGCTCACCTCTCTTGGAGACGGCGATCTTATGAGAGATGAAAGCCCGGCATCTGAAATCCTGGTCAAGCCTATCAAACCTTCTCAGCTATATGAGGCTGCCAGGAGGATCTTTAAAGGTCCAGGAGAGCATGATGTGGCATGTGCAAAGCGTTGCGCCTCCTCAGAGAGTCATATCAGAGTGATGCTGGCAGAGGATAACCCTGTGAACCAGAAGGTCACTCTCAAGATGCTGGAGCGTCTGGGGTATCGCGCTGATGTGGCCTCCAATGGTCTGGAGGTCTTAGAAGCCATGGAGCGCCAGCACTACGATATAATCCTGATGGACATCCAGATGCCAGAGATGGACGGCCTGGAGGCGGCACGGGCCATACGCCAGCGCTTCCCGCCTGAGGCTCAGCCCAAGATCATAGCCATCACCGCATATGCTCTGGCAGGAGACAAAGAGAGATGCCTGGAGGCAGGAATGGATGGATACATAAGCAAGCCCGTGAAGATAGAAGATTTAAAGGAGCTGCTGGCGAGGACCTCCTCATGAGTCATGCAAAATCAATATACTGATAGATGTGCCAGTGCTAACACAGTCAACCGGTTGACTGCATCTCAAGCAAAAGATAGAAAAGCTATAAGCAAAATAGCTGCAGAATAACTTCGAACAGTACCATGGATAATCAGTTCAAGGCATAATGGGGAGCGATACATGGCAGATAACTCTGAGGGTTCAACAGAAGTTTTAGATAAAGAAGTCATTGCCAGCCTCCGTGAGCTGCAAGACGAAGGAGAGCCAGATATCATCGTCGAGCTAAGCGATCTCTTTTTTGAAAACGCTCCGGGAAAGATCCAGGCCATCAGAACGGCCATTGAGAATGGAGATGCCAAGGCGCTTCATGTGGCGGCACACAGCCTGAAGTCGAGCAGCTCCTATCTTGGAGCCACCAAGCTTTCTGCCATGGCCAAGGAGCTTGAGAATATGGGCCGGGCAGGAAACCTTGAGGGTGCAAATGAGAAGCTGGGGGGATTAGAGTTAGAGTATGATAGGGTCAGGTCTGCCCTGGAAGTGGAGAGAAAAGGCTAGGCGAGTTAGTGAACTGCGCCCTTGACCTCATCCACTATCTTATCCAGGATGCTCTTATCGCCCTTATCTGAGGGCTTCTTCTCTCCAAACTCGGCGGCCAGCTCCTCTAAGAGCTGCTTTTGACGGCCGGTAAGGGATATGGGCGTCTTGACAGTGACCTTGACATGCAGATCGCCTGTGCCCATGCCATGAAGCCTGGGCATGCCCTTGCCGCGCAGCCTGAATACAGAGCCTGACTGGGTCCCGGCAGGAACCTTGACCTTGGCCTTGCCGCTTAAGGTTGGAACCAGGATATCAGAGCCAAGCGACGCCTGAGTGATGGACACAGGCGCCTCAAGGAGCAGGTCGCTTTCCACCCTGTTGAATACTGAATGGGGCCGGACATTTATAAATATGTAAAGATCTCCAGCTGGGGCTCCTGGGGACCCGGCATCGCCCTGCCCCTTGAGCTTCAGATGCTGGCCCGTATCCACGCCTTGAGGGATCTTGACATTGATCTTTCTGTACTTCCTGATCCTGCCTGAGCCGCTGCAGTCCTCGCAGGGCGAGTTTATGATCTTGCCCTGGCCTCCGCACCTCGGACAGGCCGAGGAGGAGATCATCTGGCCAAGAGGCGTGCTGTGGGCGCGGGTGATCTGGCCCGAGCCTCCACAGTTGGCGCACACCTCTGGGCTGGTTCCGGGCTTTGCGCCGGTTCCGGAGCACTTTGAGCAGGTCTCGCTTCTGGGCACCTCAATGGTCGTCTCCATGCCAGAAGCTGCCTGCTCCAATGTCATGTCAAGATCGTAGCGAAGATCGCGCCCACGCTCAGGCCCTCTTCTCCGGCCGCCTCCAAAGAAGGCATCGAAGATGGAGTCTCCTCCAAACCCAAATCCTCTGAAGAGGTCCTCGAAGTCAACTCCTCGGAACAGATCTTCCTGGCTGTACTGGCCGGAGATTCCAGAGTGGCCGAACTGGTCGTACTTCCTGCGCTTATCCGGATCTGATAGGACAGCATAGGCTTCTGAGATCTCCTTGAACCGCTCCTCTGCGTCCGCAGCCTCAGACCGGTCCGGATGGTACTTCATTGCAAGCTTGCGGTAAGCGGTCTTAATGACCTTCTCCTCCGCATCCTTTGCTACTCCCAGAACCTCGTAATAGTCCTTCTTATCCGGCATATTCACTCCCTATCTTTTATCGTTTACTACCTCGTAGTCTGCATCTACATAATCCTTCGGCCCTGAGGTCGGACCCTGCTGGGACTGCTGTTGCTGCGACTGCTGAGATTGCTCTTGTTGCTGCTGTTGAGATGCCTTCTGGTACATGGCTGTTGAGAGCTCATAGATGGCATTTTGCAGAGTCTCAGTCCTGGACTTGATCTGGGCAGTATCAGTGCCGCTCAATGCCTCCTTGAGCTCTGTGATCGCCTTTCCGATCTTATCCTTCTGGTCTGCTGTGGCCACATCTCCGGCCTCCTTCAGCATCTTCTCAGAGGTATACACAAGGGTATCAGCCTGGTTCCTGGCCTCGATCTCCTCCTTGCGCTTGGCGTCCTCAGCAGAGAAGCGCTCGGCCTCTTTTATCTTGGCGTCTATCTCGTCCTTGTTGAGCTTGTGAGGAGCTGTGATTGTGATCTTCTGCTCCTTCTTTGTGGCCAGATCCTTTGCAGATACATGGATAATACCATTGGCATCTATGTCAAATGTGACCTCTACCTGGGGAATGCCGCGTGGCGCCGGCGGGATTCCAACCAGGGTGAACCTGCCAAGAGAGACGTTGTCCTTTGCCATGGGCCTCTCACCCTGAAGCACGTTTACCTCGACGCTAGTCTGGTTATCAGCAGCTGTTGTGAATATCTGGCTCTTCCTGGTAGGTATGGTGGTGTTCCTCTCTATGAGCCTGGTAGATACTGCGCCGTAAGTCTCAATTCCGAGGCTGAGTGGGGTAACATCGAGCAGCAGCAGATCTTTGACCTCTCCGCCTAGAACTCCTGCCTGAATGGCAGCGCCCATTGCCACGCACTCCATTGGGTCCACGCCGCGCTCGGGCTCCTTGCCCATGAAACTCCTGACGAACTCCTGGACCATTGGCATCCTTGTAGGCCCGCCCACAAGTATGATCTTGTCAATTCCAGTCTTCTCAAGCTTGGAGTCCTTTAAGGCCTGGGTCATAGGTCCTCTGCATCTCTCCACCACATCCCTGACAAGCTCTTCCAGCTTTGATCTGGGCAGAGTAACGCTGAGATGTTTTGGACCCGATGCGTCTGCTGTGATATATGGCAGGTTGATATTGGTCTGAGGCACTGAGGAGAGCTCAATCTTTGCCACCTCTACTGCCTCTCTCAACCTCTGCATGGCCATTGAATCCTTGCGCAGGTCGATTCCAGACTCCTGTCTGAACTTTTCGAGGACGTACTCCATCAGCCGCTCATCCATATCCCTGCCGCCGAGCTGGGTGTCGCCTGAGGTAGACCTGACCTCGAAGACTCCCTCACCTATCTCCATGATGGTGACATCAAGGGTGCCTCCGCCAAGGTCGAAGACCAGGAGCATTTGATCCCCCACTTTATCCAGTCCATAGGCAAGAGCGGCAGCCGTGGGCTCGTTGACGATCCTCTCGACATTCAGGCCGGCGATGGTTCCTGCATCTTTCGTTGCCTGCCTCTGGTTATCATTGAAGTAGGCAGGAACTGTAATGACCGCCTTATCTACCTTCTCGCCAAGGTAGGTCTCCGCATCCTGCTTGATCTTTCTGAGGATCTGAGCCGAGACCTCCTCTGGAGTGTACTCCTTTCCATAGACTCTGACCTTGTAATCAGTTCCCATCTTGCGCTTAATGCCAGTTACGGTGCCCTCTGGGTTGGTCACCGCCTGTCTCCTGGCCGGCTCTCCGACCAGAACCTGGCCGTCTTTAGTGTAGGCTACATAGGAGGGGAAGGCCTTGCCGCCAATGCTGGTACCCTCTGCGCTGGGGATGATGGTCGGTCTGCCGCCGATCAGAACAGCAGCCGCTGAGTTGCTCGTTCCCAGATCTATGC
>DATMZB010000191.1:0-4737 GCA_035560655.1 Methanotrichaceae archaeon
CCCTGCATGCGCCCTTCAGGTGCTCCCTGATCTTGCGAAGCTCAAGCAGCTCAGGCACTGGATTATCTATCCATATGTCCCTGAAGCTGCGCTCCCTGACATTTCCAACCACTATCTGGGGCATGAAGTGGCATGGGTGAACGTCGCCCCTGTGGTTTATGTTGGCCACTTTTGTCCCGGTCGAGCACCCTCCGGCGTTCCTCAGCAGGTGGGCCACATTCTCTCTCCTGGGATCTCCCTTCAGGAGCTCAAGCAGGTAGGCACCATCCATTGGCGAGTCAGTGGTCAGAATCTCAATCTCTTTGCCTTTCAGCTCAACTGCGGCCTCTGCCAGTAACTTGATCACGCTCCTGCGCTGCTCTGGCGTCACATCCCTGTCAGCAATCCCGGCCCCGCGCCCTGTTGGCACCAGGTGGTACAGGCAAAACCTCGGAATATTCTGGTCAAGGGCCAGGTCTAGAAGCGCAGGCACCTCATGCCAGTTGTCCCTGGTCAGTGTGACTCGCAGGCCCGTCCTCAGTCCTGCATCCCTGGCATTCTTTAGCCCCTGCAGCGCCATGGCATGAGCCCCGGATACGCCCCTGAACTTGTCATGAGACTCAGGCCTTGCCGAGTCCAGGCTCACGCCCACGTACCTGATCTTGGCCTCTGCCAGGAGCCTTGCCACCTCAGGCGTGATCACTGTGCCGTTGGTGGAGATCACAGTCCTCAGGCCGACCTCGCGGGCATGGAATGCATAAGCATAAAAGTTCTTGCTGAGCAGAGGCTCGCCGCCTGTGAATATGAGCACCGGTATCTTCATCTCTGCCAGGTCGTCTATCAGGCGTATGCCTTCCTCAAGGCTCATCTCATCCCGTCCTGATGACTTGGCATCCATGTAGCAGTGCTGGCATGCCAGGTTGCACTGCCTTGTCAGGTTCCACATGACAACAGGCTTGGCCTCAGCAGAGAACCTGACCAGATCTGGCGGCAGGTTCTGGCAGTTCTCAGTCTCCCGGAGCGTCTCCCAGACAGTGGCCTGGTCTGCCAGGGCCTTAGAGAAGATTATCATCCGACTCTCCGCAGCTTCTGAAGCATGGCAACAAATGTGTATTTCTCGGGCATGACATCCACATGTACGCCCAGCTTTTTAAGCTCTGCTGCGGTTGGCGGGCCGATGACCGCAACCGTTGCTGCTTTCAGGGCGTCTGTCAGGGATTGCTCCAGCCCAAGCTCACGGGCCCTTTCAAATAGAAGCCTGGCCGTAGAGGCGCTGGTGAATGCAAAGATATCTATCCCTGATGCTTTTTTGATCAGGTCGTCCAGCCGTTTGTCCCCGGAGGATCCTACATCATAGAGCTGGACCTCGTCTACTGCCAGCCCTGAAGCCTCGAGGTTCGTGACCAGGTCCTGGGTTCCCTGTGCAGACCTGAGAAGGAGCACGCTCCTGCACTGGCCCTTGAGCATCTTCTCAAGCCCAGCAGAGCTGAACTCATCAGGGGTCCTGGGACCTAGACCAAATCTTTCCAGAGCTTTGCTGGTCTTTGGACCGATTGCAGCCACTGCCTTTCCCTGCAGCCCTGCCCTTATGGAGCTGTTCCTCATTGCCATCTCAACTCCATTGGCGCTGGTGAAGACCACGCAGTCCGCCCTGCCTATCCTATCTGACAGATCTGCAGGCAGGGGCCGCTCTACAAGGGATATTGCCGGCGCGCAGACAGGAATGAAGCCGTAGTCCCGGGCCAGTGCCGCAGACTCTGCCATCTGGCCCTCGGGCCTGAATATGGCCATCCTCTTCGTCCCAAGCTGCTCTGACAGCTCTACTACCTCCCCTACCACAAGAATGGCAGGCGGCGTGACTCCAGCGTCCCTGGCCCTAGCTGATATATTTTCAAGCGTCCCTGTAACCAGCCTCTGCTCAGGCCAGCCGCCCTTCTCCACTATAGCTGCCGGAGTGCCTGGCGACTTGCCTCCAGACACGAGCATGGCTATGTTCTCCTCAAGCCTGGCCACGCCCATGAGCACCACAAGCGTTCCGCCGAGCCGTGCCAGAGCCGACCAGTCCAGAGGGCTGTCCTTTCCAGGCTCCTCATGGCCTGTGACCACTGTCAGTGAGGAGGCTATGCCTCGATGAGTGACTGGAATTCCTGCAAGCTCTGGTGCAGCTATGGCCGATGTCACCCCGGGCACCACCTCAACAGGAAGTCCCTTTTCCAGCAGGGCCAGAGCCTCCTCGCCGCCCCGGCCGAACATATAGGGGTCTCCGCCCTTCAGTCGGACCACGATATGTCCCTCAGAGGCCTTCTCAATCAGGAGCTGGTTGATCTCCTCCTGGGTGAGCTTGTGCCTGCCCGCAGATTTTCCAACGTCTATGAGCTGAACATCGCTTCCAAGGCCCTCGAGCATCTTGGGGCTCAAAAGCCTGTCATAGAGCACCACATCCGCCTCTCCAAGGAGCCTCTTGGCCTTGAGAGTCATGAGCTCGGGGTCTCCAGGACCTGCACCTACAAGATAGACCTTACCCTTACCTCGCGCCAAACGCCTTCACCGCCTCATCAACCAGTTCTCTGCCGCCCATTTCAATAAGCCTCCTGCCAAGTTCCAGAGACTGCTCTTCAGAGCCCTCTGCATAGACCGTCTCATCCAGGCGCACGAACCTCTTTCCGTCCAGTGAGAGGACCTCAGCCACCACCCGGGCCTTCCGACCTTCGACACTGGCATGGACAGCCATTGGCACTATGCATCCCCCGCCCACGGCCTCAAGTATCCTCCTCTCTATCATGGTCTCCATCCTTGTGGCAGGATCATCTATCATCATGGCCACAGACTCAGCCCTGGTGCCGCGCTTTGCCACCACAACAATGGTTCCCTGGTTGGCAGATGGCACAAATTTCTCAGGGTCGAGCACTGAGCATTCTATGTCCAGGCCCATCCTCTCAAGCCCGGCCTTGGCAAGGACTATGGCATCGAAGTCGCCCTGGCCAAGCTTCCTGAGCCTTGTCTGGAGGTTGCCCCTCAGGGGCTTAATCTCCAGGTCAGGCCTGGCTCGCCTGAGCTGTGCGGACCTGCGCATGCTGGATGTGCCAATAACTGCCCCCCCGGCCAGATCATCCAGTTCTGAGCCGTCACGGCTCACGAGCACGTCATAGGGAGAATCCCTTTTGAGGACTGCAGAGATATCCAGCTCTGGAGGCCTCTTGGTTGGTATGTCCTTCATGCTGTGAACCGCCAGGTCGATCTCGCCGCTTATCATCCGGTCATCTATCTCTGCCACGAAGACTCCCCAGCCAGAGATCATGTGAAGAGGCTTGTCCAGGAAGACGTCTCCGCTGGTCTTGACGGTCCTCACCTCGGCCTCGATCCCCAGGCTTTGCAGCTTGCCTAGAACTATCTCGGTCTGCCTCAGAGCAAGAGGGCTTCCCCGAGACCCTACGATCAGCCTCTCAGGTTGGACTTAAATGCCTCCAGGGTTTGGTCTATGACCTCCTTGGAATGAGCCTGCGAGAGGAAGTCGGTCTCGTACTGGCTGGGCGTCAGGAATATACCTGACTCAAGCATCCTCCTGAAGAATTTCAGGTAGGACACCTTATCGCACTTCAAAGCCTGGTCGTAGCTTTGAGGCTCTGGCCCAAAGAAGACCTTGAACATTGAGGCAATGCCCACAACGCTGTAGCCGAGATTGAGGTCATCCACTATCTCAGACAGGGCCCTTCGCATCCCGTCTCCAGTAGAGTTCAGCCTCTCAAGCACATTCTCCTTCTCAAGAACGTCGAGTGTGGCCATGCCTGATGCAAGTGAGACCGGGCTTCCATTGAATGTCCCTGCCTGGTATACTCCCCCACTTGGGGCCACCTGGGAGATGAGGTCTCTTCTTCCGCCCACAACGCCTATAGGGAACCCTCCGCCTATGATCTTTCCAAGTGTGGTCAGGTCAGGGGTCACGCCGTAATATTTCTGAGCCCCGCCGAGGCTGAGCCTAAATCCGGTTATGACCTCATCGAATATCAGCAGCACTTCGTGCTCCCTTGTCAGGTCGCGCAGCCCCTGGAGGTAGCCTTCCTTTGGAAGCACGGGCCCGATATTGCCCATGACGGGCTCAATTATGAGTGCAGCCACCTGGCCTTTGAACTTTCGGAGCACCTCATCCACTGCTGGGATATCATTATAGGGAACCTGAAGTGTGTTCTTGGCTGTGTCTGCAGGAACGCCCTTGGAGTCTGGTATTCCAAGAGTGGTGGCGCCTGATCCGGCCTTCACAAGAACGCTGTCGTGGGCGCCGTGGAACCCGCCCTCAACCTTGATGATCTTATCTCTGCCAGTGCAGCCCCTGGCAATCCTGAGAGCTGCCATTGTGGCCTCTGTGCCGGTGTTCACGAACCTGAGCATGTCTATTCCAGGATAGAGGTTGACTATCCTCCTTGCAAGGCTCACCTCCAGCTCAGATGGAGTGCCATATAGCCAGCCCTTAGAGAGCTGATCGGTCACAGCCTTTATTATTGCAGGATGGCGGTGTCCGAGGATCATAGGACCATAGGCCAGGCAGTAATCTATGAACCTGTTATCATCGAGGTCAAAGAGATACGGCCCTTCTGCACGTGAGACATAGAACGGATGAGGGGATATGGCCCTCACAGGACTGCTGACGCCGCCTGGCATCAGCGTCCTTGCCAGGTTGAATAGGTTAGACGAGGCATCAAAATGCATGAAAGGAGCACCTATAAGCTGACCTAGGTTCAGATTAATCAACCTTGCGATGCC
>DATMZB010000192.1:0-3332 GCA_035560655.1 Methanotrichaceae archaeon
CTACAATACCGAAGGGATATAAGCAAGTTCCACCTTAGATCACTGGAAATCGATCTGGCTGTGATGAATTTGAAGGCTGTTATTCTGGCAGCTGGGGAGGGCCGAAGGTGCAGACCGCTCACCCAGACAAGGTCTAAGGTAATGCTTCCTGTGGGAAACAAGCCCTTTATGGAGCATGTGATCCGGGCTCTGGCTGCAAATGGGGTTTTGGACCTCTACATAGTTGTGGGCTACCAAAAGGAGCGGATAATGAACCACTTCGAGGACGGCACCCACTATGGAGTCGATATAGAGTACCTGATGCAGGATGAGCCTTTGGGCACAGCTCATGCATTGGCCAAAGCTGGAGAGTTCATAGATGAGCCCTTCCTGGTCGTCAATGGCGATAACCTGTTAGATGAGATGGCGGTAAGAGACCTCATAAGGTCGCCTGGCGAGAGTGTGATACTGGCGGCTCTCCGCAAGAACACAGGCGAGTACGGGGTCCTCACAATCGAGGAGAACAGGGTCTCAAAGATAGTGGAAAAGCCAGGGCGGCCCTGTGCAGGCATTCTAAACACAGGCGCGTACAAGTTCTTGCCATCTATATTTGATGAGCTGCCAAGTACCCCCATATCCGAGAGGGGATCTTATGAGCTCACCCAGACATTGTCCCGGATGATTGAAGACGGCAGAAAAGTGAGGGCTGAGATAACCTCCGGGGTTTGGGCAGATGCCATATTTGCCTGGGACCTTCTCAATGCCAACAGCCTGGCACTTTCTCTTAAAGCCTCCAAGATAGCTGGCGAGGTTGAGGAGGGTGCTCATGTGAGGGGTCAGGTGGAGATTGGCGAGGGAACGATACTCCGGTCAGGCTCGTATGTAATAGGCCCTGTCTCCATAGGAAGGAATTGCGATATAGGCCCAAATGTGACCATATTGCCTGCGTCGTCCGTAGGAGACTCTGTGAGGATAAGCTCGAACTCTGAGATCAGGAACAGCATAGTGATGAATGGAGCGAGGATCGGGTCTGGGACTATAATCTCTGATTCAGTCATTGGAGCCAGCTGCTCCCTTGGAGACCAGCTGGTCACAGATTCGGGACCGGCCATAGTTGACATAGAGGACGAGATACACAGGGCTGAGTTTGGGGCAATACTGGCAGACAACGCCGTGGTGGGAAGCCGGGTGCTGGTGCAGCCTGGAACTGTGGTCGGCACAGACTCGAGAATAGGGTCCGGGGCTATGGTCAGAGGATGGCTAGAGCGCGGCAGCAAGGTGATCTGAGATGTGTGGAATAGTGGCTTATATCGGGGATCAAAAGGCAGGTCCTATTCTCTTTGATACACTCAAGAGGCTGGAGTACAGGGGTTACGACTCTGCGGGAGTTGCCATCAAATGTGATGATGAGGTCGCTGTGCTCAAATCGGCCGGCAGGATAGCCGATCTGGAGAAGATCTACCTGCAGGCGGGCTCTCCCGGAGAGAGCATGGGCATAGGCCACACCAGGTGGGCAACCCATGGAAAGCCAAGCGATGTCAATGCTCATCCTTTCACCTCTGGGGATATAGCCATCGTCCATAATGGTATCATAGAGAACTACCTCGAGCTCAGGGAGATACTTACTGAGATGGGGTATTCTTTCCAGTCAGAGACGGACAGCGAGGTTCTTGCCCATCTCATAAACCTGCACTACAAAGGTGACCTGGGTGCGGCAGTGGTTGAGGCCCTCAAGAAGGTAGAGGGATCTTATGCAATAGCTGTGATCTCATCCCGATCTCCATATCTGGTCTGTGCCAGAAAAGACAGCCCTCTAGTGCTTGGCGTTGGAAATGGGGCAAATTATGTGGCTTCTGATGTGCCTGCGCTTTTGCCCTACACCAGGGATGTGATCAGGCTAAAGGATGGGGAGATGGCCCTGATCTATAAGGATAAGGTGGAGATCAAGGATCTATCCGGCCAGCCTCATCTCCCAGAAATAGAGAGGATCAACTGGGATATAGATGCAGCAGAGAAGGGCGGGTATCAGCACTTCATGCTAAAAGAGATACATGAGCAGCCCAGGGCACTTTCGGAGACGATCGCAGGTAGGATCTCTGAGATCGATGGAGATGTGAGGCTGGACCTGGGGATATCTGATGAGGAGATCGGGTCTTTAGACAGGGTATCAATAGTTGCCTGCGGGACATCTTACCATGCCGGCCTCCTTGCCAAGTACCTCTTCACGAGAGCGGCCGGGCTTCCAGTGGACGTTGAGGTCGCATCTGAGTTCCAGCACACCCAGCTCCGGCCAGGGACTCTGCTTGTGGGGATAACTCAGTCAGGCGAGACTGCAGATACCCTGGTGGCACTGAAGCGGGCCAGGACATGTGGAGTTAGAAGCCTGGCCATTACCAACGTGGTTGGGAGCACAGTCACGGGCATGGTTGGAGGCACCATCTATACCAGGTGCGGTCCTGAGATCGGAGTGGCTGCCACCAAGACATTCACGGGCCAGCTGGCTGCGCTCTTCCTTCTGGCAGTTCGTCTCGGACGCGCGCGGAACCACCTCTCTCCAGACCAGGCCAGGAAGATGCTTGTGGAGTTCACCAGGCTTCCAGGACATATTCAGAGCGTGCTGGACAGGCGCGACCAGATCAGGGCTGTGGCAGAGAAGTATGCCGGTGCTGGATGCTACTTCTTCATAGGCCGGGATTTCCTTTACCCGATCGCCCTGGAGGGTGCCCTGAAGCTGAAGGAGATCGCCTATATTCCCTCTGAAGGCTACGCTGGCGGAGAGCTCAAGCACGGGCCTCTGGCCTTGATCACTGAGGAAACGCCAGTAGTGGCGTTGGCTACCTGCGGCAGAAAGATTCAGTCCAACATAAAGGAGGTCAGAGCCAGGGGCGCAGATGTGATAGCCATTGCTACCGAGGGAGATCCAGACATTGGCAAGGTGGCAAGCACTGTAATTGAGCTCCCAAAGACCAGGCCGGTCTTCTCTGCACTGCTCTGCACAGTGGCTGTGCAGCTTTTAGCATATTATACGGCCAACTGCCTGGGTCTGCCCATAGATAAGCCCAGAAATCTGGCCAAGTGCGTGACGGTTGAGTAAGCATTTCAATAAGCATTTGAAAAGCGATTTATAAAATTAGCAGAAGAGCTGCACTTTTCATGCAGCTCTTTGCTCTTTTCATCTTATTTTCTGCATTTATGCAGCGCTCCCTGTGCTGGATCACGATCCGTACAGGGATGCCAGGCCGGCTTTATCTCCATTCCTCAGGTACCATTTGACAGATCCGTCATTATAGCCGTACATGATCTTGTTTTTATTATTAGTGCCATAGAGGTCATCAAGGCCGACTGTATGGCCG
>DATMZB010000193.1:0-2443 GCA_035560655.1 Methanotrichaceae archaeon
TCCCCGCTCCATCCATATGAGCCAAAGGCCAGCCCCAGCTTCCCCTTTAGATCAAGCTTGCCCAAGCTGCCCAGATAGGCGTTCATAGACTCTATCAGCTTGTGATTATAGGTGGAGCCGCCAAGAAGTATGGCATCGGCATCTTTCACATCATCAGGGATTGCGTAGGGAACCTCTTTGAGGAGAATCTCAATTCCAGAGACTGTCTTTGCACCCTCTGCTATTGATTCAGCCATCAGCCTGGTCCTTCCCAAACCGCTTGCATAGATTATGGCCATCTTGGGCAGAAGCGACATCGTAGATTAGTCTATGTGGTAATTATAACTAACTTGCGGCATATTTGGCGGATCATGTCGGATCGTATTTAAGCACCCAAAGCATCTAATACTCTCCTGCCCATCATGTCAGTATTAAATGAAGATATTCGCCCTGGCAATGATGGCAATGCTTATAGCCTTCTTCTTAATTGGAGCATACTTCTACCCCCAGATGCCGGATAAGATCGCCATCCATTGGAATGTCAGTGGCAGCGCAAATGGCTATGCCTCCAAGCCATTTGGCATTTTTTTCATGCCTCTCCTTTCGGCTGCGCTGACTATCCTGTTTACAGTCATACCCAGAATAGATCCTTTGAGAAAGAACATTGCAAACTTCAGGAGATACTATGATATCTTTGCCTTAATGGTGATGGGTTTCCTTCTCTACCTTTACCTGCTGACGATATGCTGGAACCTGGGATCCAGGTTCAATATGATCCAGATGATGTCTCCAGCTTTCAGCGCGCTCTTCTACTACGCAGGAGTAATGACAGAGAATGCCAGGCGCAACTGGTTCATTGGAGTTCGCACCCCCTGGACCATGAGCAGCGATTCAGTCTGGGATAAAACCAACAGACTGGCTGGAAAGCTCATGAAGGCTGCAGGAGTTCTGGCCTTGCTGGCCCTTGTCCTTCCTGAGCATGCCTTAGTGCTGATATTGGCACCGGCAGTCTTTGCAGGTCTGTATCCCATCATCTACTCATACATAGAGTACAGGAAAGAAGCACGCGCTTCCAATATCTGAGGAACATTTATCACTCCAGAGAAGGCACTGGCACATATGGGTAAAATCAAGAGCAAGAGCTTGCCGAGGAACTCACGCCAGATGAACGGCTTCATGGGGTTCTTTGGATTTTTAGGCTTCCAGGCCTTCAGCACTCATGACCCCTGGCAGCTGTTCTTCTTCATCTTCCTTGGATTTCTGGGCTACTTCAAATATGTGCGAGAAGAGCTCAAGTACCTGGCCCTGCTGGGGCCATTGGGCCTCATAGTGGCTCTCCTGGGAATAACAGGATATTTAAAAGTATGACACCAGCGATCTAGCTCCTGCCTGCATGCAGATGAGGTTTGCCTTTGGAAAACGATGTAAGAACTTATGATAGGCTGGCCATCATCTGATATGTCCTATCTGCAGCCATGACGGGTTCTGGGCCAGAGAGGCGCAGCTGGCCACCAGAAAGGTCGCGCCCTTAAGCCTGAATTTACTGAGTCCATCTGCAAAGTGCTACATATGCGAACTTTGCCGCTATATGTTGTGGTCCCTCAAGGATCAAAGGAGGCTTTAGATTGCAGGAGGATGCTGCCACACAGCTTATTCTCCATAGCTTGGACCACGATGCACGCTCATCAGGGCCTACTCATTAGGGCAGGCCCCTCAAGGGTCATTCCTTGGGACCAACTCATCAAGGCCGATTCCTCGAGGCCTATTCATCAGGGCCTACTCATTAGGCCCCATCTCTTTTATCTCCTTATCAAGGGAGTAGCTGACCACGGTCCTTATGGCTACGATGATTGCCAGCACGACGACATCATTCAATGTGGGAGTGAGAACGCTTTTAACAGGTCATTGGCCACAAAGAACTCCAGCCCTACTATGATCTTGGCTGTAAAGTTCCTCCGCACAGCATTGTAATTCGGTGGGTGCCTCAATACCTCGCCTGCCACGATCTCAAACACTGACCGCAATCCACCATAGAATATTATGGCGGCACCTGCAGTTGACAGGATTTGAGCGATCAGGGTAATGATATCTGCATAATTCATTTAGCGCTAATTGATGTTTCAATGTGGATAAAGCCTTTGTGTGCAGAGGTCTGGCTTACCTCATTATGGATTATTTGGACATTTATGGCGGCGAGATCCAGCTTTGAAGGAGAGCCAGCGACCTGCGCCATAGCAGCGCGCCTGATTTCAAAGGATTGCATTTGGGCTAAAGGCACCTTCTGTGGCGCATGCTGCCGCCCTTTCCAGGGCTCTGACCTAACTCTCCCTTCCAGATCACTGCTGATTCTGGACACCAGGCCTGGAAAAGCATATGAGATATGCGCATGAGGTACGAGCCTAATTTAGGCTCTATTTAGCCTTGAACCCACTCAATCTTGAGGGTGTGGAATGAAATGCTCCAC
>DATMZB010000194.1:0-2062 GCA_035560655.1 Methanotrichaceae archaeon
TAAACAAATAGCGTTGATCAGGCTCAGGATTTGCGCGCAGTAATATCATCAACCCAGGAATCAATCTTGATTTTTCTCTCCAGTAGGTCATGGGTCCCGTCCTCCAGAATTATCAAATCGACTGCTTACAGGACAATTTTAAATCCATGTGGACTACTCTCCAGGCGCTGGGGCAAAAGAAAAAAGGAGAGAGGTTTTGTCTATGTCAAAATTATATATAACGGCATTATATTGTTAATTGATGGTGAGATCTCGCCATCAGGAGATCGTACCTCGCCAAAATAGAGCTCATATCTCCGGGATCAGGTAGCTGCGGCTATTACTGTAGTCCTTGGGAGGATTTCCCGCCTTCATGGCCTTGACCGCGCCCTGTGCCCCATCAATGAACCTGTTCATGGCGCAGGTGCCCATGATATTCATCAGCAGGTTCTTCTCAATCATGAGATGGCTGAGCCCTCTTGCAATCTTAACATCATGATCCACGCATTCTCCCATGAGCATCCAGTGCAGAGGAGTCATCTTCTCTACAGTGAAGGACTTCTCTTTGGATAGAGATGAGGGCCCCATGGATACGAATCCCATGGGGACGTAGAACATTCTCAGATCTTTTATCTCATCCATAAGCTCCCGTGTGGCCAGGACATCAGCTTCCTCCTCTCCGGGCAGATCCATGATTAGGGTACAGGCCAGTATCCAGTGCTGATTGTGCAGGAGGCCCAGGCTCTGGGACACTACCTCAGGCCATTTTTCAGCCGGCGCCGGGAGCGTCTTGCCCTTCATATGCTTCTCCATCAACCTTACGCTGGCAGTCTCTATGCCTGTCTGGGCGGCATTGAAGACCTGATCTGGCAGAGACGACCACAGGTCTGAGAGAGATCTCACAAGATCCTGACTATGATAGGCGGTGGCGAGAGCTATATGGCTCGCAGCTATATTGGTGACACCACTGATGGCGGTCACTCTGCGGAAAAGATCCATGACCTTATCTTCATCGGGCTTTATTCCTCTGGCTCCGTAGAGAAGCACATCCTCGCTGTGGAGGATGGCATGTTTTGCCCCGGCTGAAATATTGACCTGAACATCCCTGACTATATGATCCACGGACTTATGCCTTACCTCCAGGGTCCCGGGAGTGCAGAAGCTGCATCTTCGCCTGCATCCCCTGGAGATCTCAACAAGGCCGTGCGTTGAGGGGCCTCTAATGTTGGGGATCATCTCCACTGGGACGTCCTCTCCTGTAACGATCCTTGGCACCTCCTCGCCGCGGATGATAGACCGGAACATCCTGGGAACCGATAACTCCCCCTCACCCAGGTGGACGTGATCTATTCCAAGCTTATCCATGAGGTCGATATCTGCCACCTCCCAGGCACCCTTTCCGCCCACTACAACAGTGGCCTTCCTCATGACGGGCTTTCTGAGGAGCTCAAGAAACTTCACCCTGTTGTAAGGCGGTCCTGTTCTGATGACGTCGACGAAGGTCGAAGTTGGCGGGTTTATGCCTAGAAAGTCGTGTCCAGTAATGCCAATTATCTCTGTATCATCCCCAACCATCATCCTAAGATCTCTGGGATGGACCACAGCCACCTCATCCTCGCCAAATCCGTCTGCCAGAAGAGATGCCTCAATTATCCTAAGGCCAAAATCAGAGTACATTGCCCGCCCGTTCATCCTTGGAACCGGGGGTGCAAATGTCATGAAGTACAGCCAGCCAGGCAATATGCCTCTTGGTGAGCAGGTAGAAAAGCCCAGGAACATGCTTCCACGGTACCTGCTCATCATAGTCTCATCCGCAGTCAGTATTATGCTTGGCGATCTTTCCATTCCACCACCAATCGAAGTTGAAGAGGTTTGAGTCCAGAACTGCTGCCGATTTCAGGAACACAGCTTTTCAAATTATATTGGCAATGAATCATATATCAAATAATCCCCGAGGCATATCGATTTTTTAGTTAGATTTTGAATGGCGGTCATAGAAAGATCTTTTCCAGGCAGGAGGAGATGTGAAAGGCGATCGATATCTGAAAAGGAATGAAAAGGGAACCCATTAAGAATAAGACAA
>DATMZB010000195.1:0-2036 GCA_035560655.1 Methanotrichaceae archaeon
AATCTACGCGGGAACATAGGTTTAGAAAGTGGATTTTTGAAGAGGGATAAAGATATAATATCAGGCATATACCTGGAAGAAAGTCACAGAAGATCCAGAGCCTCCCTTCCAGACATGCCCACCTTTATGCCCCTTTTTACAGCCGCTGCATTGGCATCCTTTATCACCCCTGCAAGCAGATCGTCTATGGTGGCGATTGAATCTCCCCTTGAGGGCTTTACCCTGGCTGCAGGGTAGCCGAACTTATCCAGCGCTGCAACATCAAAAGCCCCACAGCCCACCATACCCTCATCGGTAACTACATTGACCAGGTTCACAGATCCCAGGGGTATGACAAAGCCGTCGGCCTGCTTCCTTGCGAGCTGCACCTTATCTTGAATCATATCCTATCTCCTTTGGCGCCTGGCAGGTCACACCTGCACAAGCGGCTGGCGCATACACCCGGCCAAGCTCCGGTTTTGGCTCTGCATAGCATCACGAAATAGGGGCCGGATGGAAATTTTTATAGGGTCAGGCACCTTTGATTAATGCAGGCTGCATATGGAAATAAGGATTGTCATTCAGGCAATGGCAGTGGGCACGTGCCTGCCATCTGCATATCCAGACGGCCGGCGGCTGATCTTTAGCCGGCTTCTAATTCCGCGAGGCGATAGCGGCGATACACGTCACTGAAGAGAGCGTAGAGAGCCCTTTAGATGTCGTAGTTCACTTCACAGGCACGGACTGGAAGAAGGCCAGGCAGGACCCGGACTGGGCAGTCTCAGTGGTTGTGGAAGTGCTGAAGAAATACAAGAGCGAGCCTCAGCTTTACTTCTCCACCAAGCCTGCATGGGCTGCAAAGCGCCTCTCCTGGGATAGGAGGATGCAGATAGATGTCAAGGGTCACATCTGGATACTCGACCGCCATATGAGGTTTTCTGAGTGGTGGATAGTCAAGATCTGGAGAAGGCCAAACCTCAGAGGGCTCTTCCTGGACATAATCAGCAGGTTCAAAGAGGAATGATCTTTGAGGCATCATGTTTCCATAAATCCGATGTAATCGAGGTGGGATGAATAGAAGACCTGAAAGGAGTTCTGGCTGGAGAGAAGATCGCCTACTTCTCAATGGAGATTGGAGTCAGGAATGAGATTCCCACCTACGCAGGCGGCCTGGGGATTCTGGCTGGAGACACTATCAGGACCTGCGCAGATCTGAACATCCCCCTGGTTGCAGTCACGCTCGTCAGCAGGCGCGGCTACTTCAGCCAGGAGCTGGACTCTTCTGGGAGGCAGATAGAGCATCCTCAGGAGTGGGACCCATCCAGGTTCATGAAGATCCTCGACCAGAAGGTGACGGTGCTGATACAGGGACGGGTGGTCATGGTGGGCGCCTGGCTCTACAGGGTCCAGAGCCTGTCTGGAATGGTGGTACCTGTCATCTTTCTGGATACGGATGTCGATGGCAATGACCCCGGAGATAGAGAGATAACCTACTACCTGTACGGCGGAGACCAGAGCTATAGGCTGAAGCAGGAGATGGTCCTGGGCATCGGAGGTGTCAGGATGCTTCGGGCTCTGGGATTTAGAGTTAGAAAATACCATATGAACGAGGGACACTCAAGCCTTCTGGCGCTGGAGCTTTTGAACAACCACGACAAGAAGGCCGAGGAGATAAAAGACCTCTGCATCTTCACCACTCACACTCCTGTAGAGGCTGCCCAGGACAGGTTCCCATACGCCCTGGTCAGAGATCTTCTGGGCAGCCAGGCCGATGTTGAGATGCTGAAGAGGTACGGCGGAGAAGACGAGCTTAACATGACCCGCCTGGCCCTGAACGTCTCCAACTACATAAACGGAGTTGCCAAGAGGCACCGCCAGATCTCAATGGCCATGTTCCCCGGATACCAGATCCATGCAATCACCAACGGCGTCCACCCTTACACATGGACATGCCCGTGCTTCCGCAAGATCTATGACCAGTACATGCCGGGCTGGGCCAACGAGCCAGAGAAGCTGGTGAGGGTGGCGGTCATTCCAGATGAGGAGATATGGGAGGT
>DATMZB010000196.1:0-2911 GCA_035560655.1 Methanotrichaceae archaeon
ATCACAATGAGATAAATCCCCCTATTAAGGTGCAATACTGTGGCCATTGCTAAAGCCTTGAGACCCAGATAGCATTTTTGAAGGAGGGCCAGTGAGTGAATCAGGTTTGGTACTACGCAATTGATATAATTGATATAATACTACCAAATAGCATTGGTGAAGTCTGCGAGCAGAAATCCATCGCCAACCATTGGCAAGGATATAGATGATAGACACTAAGCTTCTACCTTAGGCTAGAAGTACAACTGCGACCACGCTGTTCAAAGCAGCGAAATATAGGCCGCGAACCTTAAACCTTCAACATTCTGAAAGTGAAAATCCACACAGATCGCAGACTGGCTAGGCAGGGTTTGATGTTGGCGCTGGTTAACGATAAATGCCTTGGCTCTGGTTTTTCGAAAGTAACATACCGGTAAAAATCATGTCTACACCGTATGCTATGATATTAACTTAACATGCCCACTAACGCTTGAGAAAGCCAATACATGTGTAGAGATCCCTCGCAAAGGCTTATTAACGAATTTGTTAGGCGGCTAATTGCCGCCTTGGTACTGGTACTTTCAACCCATCATCTTCTTGATATCCTCCTCAGGATTTCCTATGAGCTTGACATCATAGTTATCAACCAGCACCTTCAGGATATCATCATTGACCCAGCCAGGAACGATCGGACCCAGGTATATGCCCTTGATTCCGAGAGCCAGCAATGACCACAGTATGGCCACCGCCTTCTGCTCCATCCAGCTGACCACCAGAGTCAGAGGCAGTTCATTCACGCTCACCCCAAACAGTTCTGCTAGTCCAACAGCTATTTCTACGGCCACTATGGCATCATTGCACTGACCCAGATCTATCAGCCTTGGCACTCCCTCAATGTCACCCAGGTCCAGATCATTGAACCTGAACTTGCCACAGGCCAGCGTCAGGACCACAGTATCTTTTGGCAGCTTCTGCACGAACTCGCGGTAGTACTCGGCCTTCTTCACTGGAGCATCGCAGCCGCCCACAAGGAAGAACCTGCGAATCTTGCCTCTCTGGACCAGGTCCTTGATCTTGTCTTTCAGTGACAGGACCACAGACGAGGAGAAGCCGGTGGTCAGGACGTAATCTCCAGGCTCATCCTTCAGCTCAGGCAGAGATCTTGCTTTATCAATGACCGCTGAGTAATCATACCCATCGATATGCTGAACCCCCGGAAGCTGCACAGGCCCTGTGGAGAACATCCTGTCTTTGTACTCATCTCTGGGGATCAGGAAGCAGTTGGTAGTTCCAAGAATTGCCACCGGGTACCTGGCAAACAGCTGCCTCTGGTCGTACCAGGCCTTGCCCAGATTTCCTGCCAGGTTTTTGTACTTCCTTAAGCCGGGATAGCCGTGCGCAGGCAGCATCTCCGAGTGGGTATATACCATGACATCAGTCCCCTCGACCTGCTTTAGCAGCTCCTCCAGGGACTTCATGTCATGGCCTGTTACCAGTATGCCGTGGCCCTTGACGGTCCCTGTCCTGACCTGGGTCGGGACGGGCTCCCCATATGTCTCGATATGGGCGCGCTTGAGAAGCTTCATGGTCCGGATGTTCATCTCTCCTGCCTCCAACGCCAGCTTGACGAACGATCCGGGATCAAAGTTCACATTGGTAAGGGTAGAGAAGAAGGCTTTCTCTATGAAGGCATCCACCTCAGGGTCGGTATATCCAAGCTCTCTTGCATGGTACAGGTAAGCGCTGATGCCCTTTATGGCAAACAGCAGGTTATCCTGAAGCCTGGCAAGGGTTGCCTCTTTTCCACAAACACCTTTAAGGGTACATCCTGTGCCATGTGCAGTCTGGGAGCACTGGTAACAGAACATATCGGGACTCTCTTTTACAGCCATTGTCATTTCTCCTAAACATCTTCAAACATTGAATTTAACTGAGCAGGAAATCAGATCGAAGCACAAAGCTTCTGTCAAGTCACAGCCTTTTCACAGCCATTTACAGCATCATGCCGGGCTTCACTTCTGGCTGGCTCCTGGCAGGATGCCCAGCTGTACCATCAGCCCCATCAGGTTGGCCTCGCCCCAAAGCTCAGCAATCTTTCCATCATTTATCCTGAAGATCTCAATCCCGGTCATGATTATGGGCTTGCCAGTGGGCGGCAGGCCCATGAACTCGCCTTTATGCACGCCCCGTGCAGTGAACCTGCAGGCAACTCTGTCTCCTTCAGCGATCATATCCTCTATGGTTACACTCAGATGCTCAAATGCTGCCCTGCATGATGTGATGATATCATCCATACCCTGTATCCCCGGAGCTGATGGAAGGGGCGTATGAAGTGAGAACTCAGGAGACAGCAGCGCATTGGCAGCATCCAGGTTGCCGCCGGAAGGTCCAGCCTCAAAGAAGCGACGCACCAGGGCCTTATTTTCTTCTGTATCTGTAGTTGTAGGCATAGCAGATCCCCTAAAGCATCCTGGTAGGTTCTCTGGGCTTTGGCGTCTTGACTACCAGGACCCGCACCAGGCTATTACTCTCATTGGCAAGACTGTGAGGAACCTTAGCAGGGCTCTCCACCAGGGCATCGGGACCTACCACCACATGCTCATCTCCAATCTCCACTGATGCCCTGCCCTCAAGCACATAGAAGAAGACATCTACAGGCGTGATATGCCTCTTCAGTGACTGGCCAGGCTTCAGGGTCAGGTGAGCTACCTGGGCATTCTCAGTATCGCTGATGCTTCTTGCATCGATGCCATGCGGATTTGGCCTGCTTTCAGCATTTTTTACTTCAACTACCTTCATCTCAATGTCCTCCAAAGTTTGCCTATACGCCCTGGACCGTATGGCAGCTCTGAAGCTGTGGGTCCAGGAGGATTGCACTTCAACCCTGTCCAAGCGCTCTTACCTCCTCCATGGTATACAATAGATACTAAAG
>DATMZB010000197.1:0-3085 GCA_035560655.1 Methanotrichaceae archaeon
ATGTATTCTATTTCGATCGAATATTTATAAAACCAGGATAAGGTAGTAAACGTTGCCAGGATGAAGAGCCTCGGGTTGTTATGCCCGGCCAAAGACTTGTTTGAGAGGGATTCAGATGCACAATGAGATTTGGAAGATATACTATGGAACCGATGAGGACTATATCGAGTACAGCAGATGCAAGGAAATGCTCCATGGAGCAGGTCTCACCATGGAGGAGATCGATATGCAGGTCCTGAACTGCAGTGTCTGCATATTATCTGGAAGGTGCAGCGTGATCAGAGACGGCCTTTTTTTAGGAGCAAAGACCTGCTGAAGCTGGTGAGATGATATGGTAATTGGGATTGTAATGGTAAAGTCATCTCTCGGCCAGGAGAGGTCAGTATATCATGGGCTCAAGGATCTGGAGGGTGTCAAGAACATTTATCATACCTTTGGAGAGTACGATTTCTTCCTAATAGCCCAGATGAAGGATTTGACTGGCCTATTTGGTCTTATAAAGAAGATCAAAGAGATGAGCATGGTTCTCCGGGTAGAGACGGTATTGATTGGCAAAGATGACGGGCTCCAGTATCATGGGCCAGATAAGCCAGCCATAGCTGCTGCATAAAAGTACTCAGACACTGGCATGGGATATTATATTGCATTATTGCTATCCATCTTCCCATATGCCAGCCAAAATCCTATTTTGCAGTCTTTTACTCATACGTCCATCATATATCCAGCGCTTTGAGATGCTATCTAGCTGCAGAGGCATTCCATAGACATAGCTCAAGTTCTGTTGGATTGCAGGTCAAGTCCCGTCTGCGCCTGATAATTGCATCAAGCTCAATCAAGGAAATATTTTGGCGAGGCCCTGTTGGTTGGCTGCTCAAATCACGGCAATAGACTTAAGATGATGGCTCACCATATCGAGCATGGTGGTAATATAAGAAAACTGCTTGCCTTGCTCCAAATAGCATTGATCTTAGCCTTGGTGCCTGCAGCCATGGGCTACAATGGCATAACTGTGTCTGGATCATCCACGGTCATGCCACTGGTCGAGTCTTGCGCAGAAGCCTTCAATGTCCAGCAATCCACATACCACGTATCAGTCAGCAGTGGTGGAACCGGCGCTGGCATAACTAACGTTGCAGAGGGCAGGTCTGACATAGCTATGGCATCCAGAGAGCTAACTGTATCCGAGATGAGCAGATATGGAGACAGCTTTAAGGAGTTCCTAGTGGGATATGACGGGCTCTGCGTGGCAGTGAGCAGGGAGGTCTATGATTCCGGCGTCAAGGCTTTGACCAATGATCAGGTCAAGAAGATCTATTCTGGAGAGATCTCCAACTGGAAGCTGGTGGGCGGACCTGACAGAGAGATCTATGTCATAGCCAGGGAGCAGGGATCTGGAACCAGGGACACCTTCAATGAGGTCATCATGGGCAAGAGAGATGCCGAGCTTCCCGGTGTGGATGAGCATGGCAGCGTGGAGACTGGCAATGCCGGGGTCAAGACCGCACTTGTGGGAAGCAGGCAGGCCATTGGATACCTGGGATACAGCTATGTGAATGATAACTCGCTTGGCATAGTGGACCTGGACGGGATCAAGCCGACAATTGAGACCATTCGCAGTGGAGCATATCCTCTAGCTCGAAAGCTCTACTTATACACATTTGGAGAGCCAAAGCCGGGAGCTAAGGTGTTCATCGACTTCGTGATCAGTCCTGAAGGCCAGGCCATCGCCCAGGAGATGGGATTTGTGCCTATATGAGTCCTCAGGATCTTCATACCATTTTGCTTGTGACAAGATGCCGGTTTCCATGATGCCTCCCCCTGCCAGGAACTCGCCGGCATATTTCAATTTTTTTAGATTGCCTGACAGATGGCAGCGCCGCAGCCATTGATGTGAACTATTATTCCCCAGTCCATGCAATACCCAGCAGGCGCAACTATAATGCAGTAGCGCCGACCTCGAATCCAGAGGATTCTGTGAGTGATATCTCCTGAATTATCCACACTGACGCCCAAAATTTATTTATAAGTTGAGATGTATGTACAATGAGAACTGTAAGATATATGGCAGGACTTAAGAGGGCCGCACAGAGCACTGGATGGGTGCTGAGTTGTTCTGAAATGTCTAGCCTACCGAGGAAAGACGGCTAATCTTCAAGCCCTGGAATGCAGGTTCTGTCGACTTTCATAGAACTGCGGACAGGCCAGAGATCACCTTCTTTGGATTCAAGGCCTTTAAGCCATGATACTGGTGAATGACAAATGACTGTTGGAGTTGTGATGGTGAAAGCTGCACCTGGTCAGGAGAGGTCAGCGTACTATGGGATCAAGAGCATAGAAGGCGTTAAAGACATATATCATACATTTGGAGAGTATGATTTCTTCCTTATCATCCAGGCCAGAGAGGCAGCTGACATCATTGAGCTAATTGAGAAGGTCAAGAACGTCTGCAATGTTGCAGGCCTGGAAACCGTGCTCGTAGGCAGGGATGTCGGCCTTCATGATCATCAGCCTTTAAGCCAGACCACGCAGCCACTTAACTGCACTTGATGGCTCTTATGAGATAGAGGAGCTCCTTCATTACCATTTCAGCCGGCTTTTTTAAAGCCATAGAGAAAGCATCATGAAGATCTCTGGACTTGGGAATGTGCTGCAAAATCATTAACTGCGCTAATTTTAGATTGCTCAGATAAAACTAGACCCGCCAGTTATGGCGGGCATATTCTGAGAGATCTGCTTCAATACGGGTATGGCAGCGGTGGCTGGCTTGGGTAGCCGTATGATCCACCACATGAGCTGCAATCTGAGTAACTGCAGTCCGGATAGCTGCATGGGTACGAGTACTGGCTGCAGCCGTACAGATACTTGCATGGGTAGTTATCCGGGTAATGCGGGCATGTGTAGGGAATCTGGCACAGACACGGATCTGGACAGTAGTAGTATGTCGATATATACGGATAATACACTGTAGATGAACATGAATCGCATGAAGCACATCCGCCGCAGCCTTGCCCGGCGGCAATGGACGGTAGCAGCGGTCCCAATACAAAGAGGGCTATCATCAATCTGAGGAAGTTTATGCTAATCC
>DATMZB010000198.1:0-6950 GCA_035560655.1 Methanotrichaceae archaeon
GGATCAGTGATCAGGCAATCCCTGGCTGTCAATTACAGCAGAGATTGCGGCCAGGACCAGACCTCGCCGTCTCTTATCAAAGGTGTCAGCTTGAGCTGGGTGGCCTTTGACAGTCACTGCTATTAAGAACCGGCGCCGTCAGGGTTTATAACCGAGACTTCACCTGGCGAACACTTAAAGAATATATGCATTATATTTGAGGTGGTGCAACCAGATTCTGATACAAAAAGTAAGGCGGCCGGACCTGATATCTGGTACAGAGACGGCCTTCGTTTCGAATGTCAGCAATGCGGCATGTGCTGCAGCGTATCCGGGCTGGTATGGGTAACTCAAAGCGAGATCCGGCGCATCTCCAAGTACCTGGGCATGAGAGAGGAGATATTCAAGAAAGCCTATGTCAAAGAGCTGGATGGACGGCTCACACTTGGCGAGAGGTCTGATGGCGGCTGCCTGCTGCTGGATCCAGTGACCAGGAACTGCAAGGCTTACACGGTCCGTCCCCAGCAGTGCAGCTCATTTCCATTCTGGCCAGAGCTTCTTAAGAATCTGGTTACCTGGAACAGAGAGAGCACACTTTGTCCCGGGATGAATAAAGGCCGCCTCTGGGAGATGAGAGAGATCAAGAAAAAAATGCTCAAGGAATAAAAGTGAGAGCTGAAAGAATGGCGCAGGGCTGCCAGCGCCTGAACCATTAATGCCATAGTGCTGATATCCCCTGCGCATTTCCATCGCGCAAGCCGGCCAGAATTTAGGCATTCTGGGACTTAAAGCGATGGCTGCTGCTGGCTTATGCAGTGTATGGTGCCAAGGCCGTTCACCATCTCTGTGCAGCGTATGCCCACCACCTTCCTGTCCGGAAATACACCCTGGATTATCTTTAATGCCGATGCATCCCTCGGCCGCCCGAAGGTTGGCACCATGACCACTCCATTGCCTATGTAGAAGTTGGCATAGCTGGCTGGCAGGCGTTTGCCGCTGCCGCTTCGCACCCGCTCGGGCATGGGAAGCTTGATCACATTCAGCTTATTGCCGTCCTGCGTCGTAGATGCTGAGAGTATCTCATAGTTCTCCTTTAAAGCCCTGTAGTTCTCATCATTTGGGTCGTCCTCATAGGCACATAAGACCGTGGTTGAGCCCACGAACCTGGCCACATCGTCGACATGACCATCTGTGTCATCGCCCGCAATCCCATCTTTAAGCCAGATCACCTTATCCGCGCCCAAGAACTCTTTAAGATAGCCTTCGATCTCCTCCTTGGTCAGGCCCGGGTTGCGATTGGGATTCAGAAGGCACTGCTCTGTGGTGAGCACAGTCCCCTTTCCATTGACATCTATTGACCCGCCCTCAAGCACAATCTCAGGCAAAAAGCAGGGCAGCCTCATCTCATCATTTATTATCGACGGAATCCTGGTATCCTCCATGAGCTCTGGGTACTTGCACCCCCAGGCATTGAAGATCCAGTTGACCATGGCCAGCTTATTTTGAGCTCGATTCACCAAAAAGGTAGGGCCGTAGTCCCTGAACCAGACATCTGCATAATCGACCATGTGAAAGATAACCTTTCCAAGGTCGACTCCGGCAGCCTTTAGGCGGTCCCTGACCCGCGAGCGCATGTGCTGATCTGTCACAAGCAGGTTAACAGCCTCTGTCTCATGGATGGCTTTGATTATTAAGGCGTAAGACCTCTCAACCTCGCCAATATCCGGGAAGCTGTCAAGGTCATAAGGCCATGATAGCCAGATGGCATCATGCCTCTCCCATTCTGCCGGCATGTGAAATCCAAGCTCTTTTGGCGTGCCCTTAAGCTCATACTGGTAAGTTGGCACAGCACATCCCGGCTGGCAATTGCAGGGCGATTTGGGCTCGACTATCAATCCATATGTTTCAGGCCGCCTGTTCCTGAAGAAGCCCCAGCCCTCCTGTACCTCTCTGTTCTTGGCCAGGTCTGCCTCGGCCACCACTATGTCGTCCTCTCTATCGCTGGCCTGGTCTAGGACTTTGCCAAATGAGTCGCATATGAAAGAGCTTCCCCAAAAGCTCAGTCTGCCCTCCTGGCCCACCCTGTTGACTGCAGCCACGTGAACGCCGTTGGCTATGGCATGGCCCCTCTGGACTGTTATCCAGGCATCTCTCCAGTCGCCCTCCGAGGGATTTCTCTCATCATTGATCCAGCCAATAGCCGTGGGATAGAAGATGATCTGGGCGCCCTGCAGGGCTGCGATCCTGGCAGCCTCAGGGAACCACTGGTCATAGCATATCAGAACTGCGACTTTTCCATGATGGGTATCGAAGACCTTGAAGCCGAGGTCCCCTTCCTGGAAGTAGCTCTTTTCATAGAATAGAGGATCATGGGGGATGTGGACCTTGCGGTAGGTGCCCAGAACCTTGCCATCAGCGTCTATCACGGCCACGGAGTTATAGAGGTTGCCTGAATCATCCCTCTCGAATAGGGGGACTATGATTACAGCGCCGTGAGCTTTTGCGATCTTTGAAAATACATCGGTGGACTCTCCAGGAATGGCCTCAGCAAAGCGTTTCGCCTGGGAGCATTCGTGCTCCTGCTGAGGGAAATAGGCGGTCCTGTAGAGCTCCTGCAGGCAGATTATTTTTGCACCTTTGCGTATGGCCTCTTCCACGCTCTTGATGGTCTTTTGAAGGTTCCTGTAGACATCATCTGATACCGAGGTCTGAACCAGACCGATTATGACCCTGGGCATTATCTCTCCTCTTTACCAATGGACTATTGAGGTTCCTGACATAATTAAATGGCGGCGCAGCCCGTTTGGCTTAATGCGCCAGAACTGCTCTGATGCTCACAGATCATGCGACTGCTGCCAGGCACCTGATGCAATCATTGAACCTAACGCCTGCTTCGTCCTGGACCAAACTTAAGTATGAAGTCTGGCATATATAAAACGGGGATATGTAATGGAAATGCCTTTCTCGCCAAACAGACAGCAATCATCTATGATTAAGTACCTGCATCAATCATCATACGGCACCAGGCCTGAATACAGCGTCCAGGCGGCCATTGATGCTGCCAGTCCAGGAGATACTGTTGATGTTCTGGCTGGAATTTATGATGAGAACATAGTTATAAACAAGCCTATCATCCTCAGAGGCATATTTGGCGGCAGCGGTGGCACGAAGCCCGTATTGAACGTCGGCGGCCAGAATGGCATTGGCATCACAATAAATGCAGATGGTGTCGTCGTTAATGGATTCAATATAACAAAGCGGTGCCAGCCTGACTCACAGCCAGAAGGAGCTGGAATCTGGGTCAGATCAGGCAACACCACCATAAGCAACAGCAGCATCAGCAACTTCAGCACGGGCATCTCTCTTCACAGGTCCGCCAACAATGCAGTCATAAATAATGACATCTGCGAAAGCGGCTATGGCATCACCCTGGACAGGTCAGATAACAATACCATTGCCGGCAACATCATTCACGATAACATGCCTGTATCCTATCCTACTGTTGAAGGCAAAGCTGGAACCGGGCTTTATCTGAGGAGCTCGAAGAATAACCTGATTAAAGACAATACCATCAGCGGCAATGGGGAAGGCATCGTCCTGATCAGCTCCAGCAGTAACCTCCTGAAGGGGAACATGGCCACCAACAACATTCAGGGCATAAGGCTGGAAAATTTAAGCACAGACAATATCATCGTAGATGGGGACATATACTTCAATGGCTTTGGCCTGAGAATATTTGGGTCTAATGGCAACACCATATTCCACAACAACTTCGGCAATAACTATAGAATTGATGTCTATGACGAGGGGAACAACCTGTGGGATAATGGGGCCATAGGCAACTTCTACAGCGGTTTTGCATGCCAGGCCAGAGACGGCCGAATCTGCGAATATGCCCGGCGGATTCCTGGAGGCGCAAATGCGGATAGTTATCCATTGGCACATGAGGCCATGTCTATCAGATGAATGAGATCCTGTCTATCAGATGAAAGCAGCTTTGACACTTTCAATCTGCAAGTTTAGACCCTAGCGATTTACTGGCACTCCCAGTCCTGTCATCCCCGATCTCTCGCCCGTATCCTCCAGCCACCTTGATGGCTCCATGGTCCTCACTGCTGCCAGGCACCTCTGAAGCATCTCCGTATCCCAGGTGATGAGCACTGCCTTGAACGACTCAGCCAGTGCCGCATACACGGCATCTGATGCCCTGAGCCTGTGATCTGATGCCATCTTTGCTGCCCTGCGGGCCATATTCTGATCCAGAGGCACAATTTGCACACCTGGAAAGCCTTCAATGATGGTTGCCAGGTCGCCTGCCAGCTTTTCATCCCCTGTCTGGGCTGCCACTACAGCCGCACACTCAGGCAGTATCAGAGACGGGCACATCATACCCGCAGACTGGGCGTTTCTAAGAAAGGACCGGCTGGCTGCGTAGTTCTCATCATCAGACCTGGCAGCAGCCAGGAAGACGCTGGCATCTACGACCAGGCTCATCTTCTCATCTCTGACAGCACTGCAGACGTGCTCCTTCTGCCAGTCCAGGCACGGCTGACCCTCTCAGCCAGGGCATCCAGCCTGGCATCGAGGTCAGAGGGCTCTGGCTGGCAGACCGCCGGGACGGCCCTGAGCGATACAAGCAGGGCCATTGGGCTTCCTTGCGGCCCGACCAGGGTGACAGTACCTCCCAGAGGCAGCCGGTTGATTATATCCTCCAGGCTGTTCCTGGCCACATCTATTGGCATTGCTTCAGTCATGTTTGGCTTCACCACGTTTTAATTTTAATCCCAAGACGATGGCATATATCAGATCTATCGGGCCTGTCTCATCCCATACTACCAAAATACGTTTCAACAGTATTATCTTTCATGGTATTTATCTTATGCCCACTCAATATGCCATGCGATAGCCTATAATAGTTTAAAAGCAAACTCTATGCAGAAAAACAGGTTCATCTCCCCCTGAACCTGAACATAAGGAGAGCGCATTATGGGTTTACTGGATCGCATGAGCGTGGTAATCAACTCCAAAATGAATAAGGTCATGGACCTCTTCGAGGACCCCCGTGAGACCTTGGACTACTCATACCAAAAGCAGCTCGAGCTCCTGCAAAATGTAAAGAGGGGCGTGGCAGAGGTTGCCACCTCCAAGAAGAGGCTGGAGCTGCAGAAGGCAAGGCTTCAGATGAATATAGACAAGCTCGATGGACAGGCCAGGGAGTCTGTCCAGGCAGGACGTGACGACCTGGCCAAGATGGCGCTGGAGAGGAAGACTGCTATGCAGGCCCAGTCAAACTCACTTGACAGCCAGATAGCCGATCTAAACGACCAGCAGCAGAAGCTGATGGCTGCCGAATCGAGGCTTGCCACCAAGGTCGAGTCCTTCAGGGCCAGGAAGGAGACCATCAAGGCGCAGTACACGGCAGCAGAGGCTCAGACCAAGATCACTGAGTCTGTGACTGGCATCAGCGAGGAGATGGCAGACGTGGGACTTGCTGTCCAGAGAGCTGAGGAAAAGACAGAGAACATGAAGGCCAGGTCTGCGGCTTTGGATGAGCTCCTGGAGTCTGGGACCCTGGAGGACTACTCAGGCGGTGATGAGATAGACAAGGAGCTATCCAAGCTCAAGGCCAAGAGCAGCGTCGATGACCAGCTGGCCAAGCTCAAGGCGGAGGCGGGCAAGAAATGATAGTCAGGATCATGGGCGATAAGCAGTACAAAATGGACAGCTGCTTCTTGGATGACATGAACGCCATAGATAACCAGATAGTTAACCATGTGGGCAAGGGAGATGCAGAGGCCTATGCAAGAGATCTCTCAAGGCTTATATCCCTGGTTAAAGCGCATGGCGAGCCATTGGATGCCGAGCATATCACCATCTCTGATGTATTGGTCCCGCCGGAAGACCTGAGCATTGAAGAGGCCAGGCGCGTTTTCAGCGGAGAGGGAATAATCAAAGGGTGAAAGCGGAACATGCACCGCTAAACGAACGCCGGGCCGAGATTGATTGCCAAGACATTCAAATCTCAGCCCATGATTACTTTTTCAGATCAATCCGGATGCCTTGGACTGAACCACGGATGGGTCAAAGCCATTGAAGAGATTTATGTTGAGCAGCATGAGATAGGTACACCAATCATGATTCTGCCTCAGACCTTTTATGACCATGATGCAGATGCAGTCGCAAAGAAGATCCTGGGATGCTACCTCGTGCACATTGAGAATGAGAGAACAACTCTGGGGAGAATAGTTGAGACTGAAGCATACATTTCGAATGACCCAGCCTGCCATGCTTTTAAAGGGAAGACCAAGAGGAACAGCGTTCTCTTTGGCCCGGCAGGCTATGCATATGTGTACCTGATTTACGGCATACATTACTGTTTCAATGTGGTGGCCGGGCAAAAGGAGACAGGCCAGGCCGTCTTGATTAGAGCATTGGAGCCTCTGCGAGGGATCTCCATAATGCAGGAGAGGCGCAGGACCGAAGAGAGAAAGCTCCTGTGCAACGGCCCAGGAAAGCTGACGCAGGCTTTGAGGATTGATATAAGCTTTAATGGCATTCCCGTCTTTGAGGGCCCACTCCAGATCTGGTCACCTGACAGTCTGGATGATTATAGAGCGATCCAAAGGCCTGAGATTGTGGAAACGACCAGGATTGGGATCTCACAGGCTAAAGAGCTGCCATTGAGGTTTTATCTTAAGGGCAGTAATTATGTCTCGCGGAAATAGCAGAGGATAAGTGAGCAAGATCGGAGCACAATGCTCATTAGATAATGCAGGATCTTCTATCCTGAGTGCTTTTTCATTCTTACTGCTATCTAAAATCCTAGTTTAATTTTCATCCGGGCAGGTCAATTTTTTGGCAAGATAGTTTTGGCAAGATAGTTTTGGCAAGATAGATTTTCCGGCAATACCCCAGATCACTGTCTGTACGTTAGAAGCTTCATAACTTAACAAGCCTATAAATACCAATAT
>DATMZB010000199.1:0-2410 GCA_035560655.1 Methanotrichaceae archaeon
TAGGTGGATACTGTTATGGGCTCTATCTCCCGCTCGCCTCCGCCTAAAATTCCCACCTCTACCCCGAACTCCTCCTTAAGCCTGGAGCGCCATTGATCGACGAGGTCAAGGGTTGGTGCTACAACCAAGGTTGGGGTATTAAGCAGGGATATGGCTTTTACTCCAATGAGGGTCTTGCCGCTTCCTGTGGGGAGTACGATTATGCCGCGCTTATCGTTAGCTATCCACGCATCCAGGGCCTGCTTCTGGTAATCCCTCAGCTTAATGCTGCTTTGAAGCTCGGGACATGGCAGGAGGTTTAGGACACTATCCCTGAACTCAAAGCTGGAGATTTTCAGAAAATCGGTGATATCTTTATAGTGCAGGGCCATTGCCCTGAATGCTTTAGATCGCTCATCCCAGGTGGAATTTGGAATTCTTATATTCCCTTTGGCCAGGATTGTGCCTCGATCAAAGGTGAGCTTCATGATCGCATCGCAAATCGATCTGCTAGCTTAAAAGCTTTAAGGGAAAACGAAACTCAGCAACTTCAAGCGGTGAAATCCCGCCAATGAGGTCTTTGCGGCGTTCCCTATTGGGGTGACTTAGAAATCATGATGTTTCTTTCCAGCGCATCGCCCGTTGGCATGCGAGAATCAGAATAAACAGCCATATAGTGCCTATGATATAGCTGCCTACAACATCACTTGCCCAGTGTGCGCCAAGAAACACACGCGAAGGTCCGATCAATACTATCAATGCAGCGCAGATGACGACGATTGCCATCCTCAGGCGTCCAGCAAACTGCATCCACGCCAGATAGGCGAAGAATCCAAAGAAGACTACAAAAATTAGGACGTGCCCGCTTGGATAGCTGTATTGGTTGATGCTCTGAAAAAGTCCGCTTGTGTTTCCGGCAATAGGGAATGGACGCGCTCTGTGGATGAGCTCTTTTAGAACAAAAGCCAGAAGCACACTGCTGGTAGTCGCAAGCATAAATATCGCATCCAGCAATTGGCCCCTCAATGCAAAGATCGCCGCTGCCATGGCTATCAGCCCCATAGCAGCCGCTGGTTCGCCGAGGTAGCTTATCCCTTGCATTAGCTTATCAAAAAACGGGCCCGCTTGCTCTTGCAGCTCATGGTAGGACTTCTGGTCAAACGGCAATACCGTGAGCTTCTCGGCTGCACATGAAAGCGCAATTGCCAAGGTGAGCAGCAGCATAAATGCAAGGGCGATAGTTCGATTCATTATATTTACTCCATAGATTCATGCTTAATATTCGTTTAGCAAACTTCAGGCGGCTAAAAAGGTTATTCCGCAGATTTCCCGGAAAAGGGTCGCGCTGTGGCTCATATGTTCATCGAAGTTGGCAGTCTCTCTAAGAGCATCTGCCGCCAGATCCAAAGATATATGCTCAGGCGAGGTGAGTGTAAGAAGATGGATGAGTGCACTGAGATAGGCGAGCGGGAGCTCATAAGGAGGATCTCAAAGATTTTGGGCGGCATAGTCAATGATGACTGTGCAGTGATAGATTCAGGCGAAAAATACCTGGTGGCCACCACGGATATGCTTCACAGGAAGTCCGATTTTCCGGATATCATGACCCCCTGGCAGATCGGCTGGATGACTGTTGCAGTCAACCTGAGCGATATAGCAGCCATGGGGGCAGAGCCGTCAGGCCTCCTGATAGCTTCAGGCATGCCTCAGGATGCAGATCTTCATTTAATAGATGGCATCTTCGAAGGGCTGAGGGATTGCGCCGGGGCTTACGGCACAAGTATAATCGGCGGCGATATGGACTCCACTGACGAGCTCAACCTGACTGCATGCGCTCTAGGCTTTGTGGAGAAGGATCTGATACTGAGGAGAAGCGGAGCTAGGCCAGGAGACCTCCTCTGCACCACCGGCACACTGGGAGCTGCAGGTGCAGGCCTTAAGGCCTGGCAGAAGGGAGACCTTGGGTCGAAGTTCATAAAGAGCCTTCTAGAGCCAAAGCCCAGGATCGAAGAAGGGCGGGCTCTTGCAAAGTCAAGGTCGGTCACAGCCATGATGGATAACAGCGACGGACTGGCACTCTCGCTCTCTGATCTATCTGAAGTGAGCGGCGTGGGATTCGAGGTATCAGAGGAGAGCATCCCCCTTGCACCTGGAATAGAGAATGTCGAAAGCAAGGAAGATGCCCTGGATATGGTGCTGCGGGCCGGAGGCGACTTCGAGCTCATATTTACGGTGCGGCCTGACAGGATAGAGGATGCCAGGAAGGCCTGCCGCCTCACGGTGATAGGATCGGCAGTAAATAATGGATTATGGATGGAGTCTGAGGGTGAGAAGCACAGGCTGAGTCCTGAAGGATATGAGCATTCCTTGAGAAGGTGCAGCTCCGGCCATAAGCTCTGACCTGTGCCGGGTTGGCCAATGGGGATATGGC
>DATMZB010000200.1:0-3210 GCA_035560655.1 Methanotrichaceae archaeon
GTATTTATATCGACATTTGAAAGGATAGCTGAATTTTATAGAACCAGGCCAATACAGGCGGAGATGAGGATAGATATCCGATGATATATGATGTCAAATGCCTACCACATAAGTCACCTCTAAGTCGTCATAAGGTTCCTATAGGCATTCGCTGTATGTGATCTCATGATTCAATCAAGAGAGGACTACATAGCTTACCTGGAGGCGGATAGAATTGCTCTAAATGTCAGCGATAATTTTATAGATCGATTCTTTAATGATGTATGGCAGTTTCAGCGGCTCTTGCGTAAGTACGAGTTCCACTTGAACTGCAAAAAATCGATCATTCGTACCCCGGCTCTGCTGTACCTGCGGTGGAGATTTCACTCTCTGAGCGTAAGGCTGGGATTCACAATCCCTCCAAACGTCTTTGGACCTGGACTCAGAATAGCACATGTCGGCACGATCGTCGTGAATGAGCAATGTCTAGTAGGCTCTAACTGCAGAATCCACAACTGCGTACATATCGCAACTCAGGCACATCCTCGCGGCGAGCCCGACAGATGCCCAAAAATAGGGAACAATGTTTTCATCGGCCCGGGGAGCGTAATAGTCGGAGATATTGAGATCGCTGATAATATCGCCATTGGAGCCAACTCATACGTGGACAGGTCATTCTTACAGCCCGGCATCACCATTGCAGGCGCTCCTGCAAAAAAGGTGAGCGATAAGGGATCTGAGAGATTCTAGGCTTCAGAGCCAAGTCCTGTCAGGCTTCTTCTAATGGCACGAATGATCATTATATCTTCATCATCAAATGTTTTTGTAGCCAGAATTAATATGGCGTATACCAATACTGCCAGAGCAAACGAGATTATTGTCGCCCAAATAGAGTTCCCTATTGGAGATATCGATATTATATAAATTGGAGCAGCCACTATTACAGACAATATTATCGATTTGATGTATACGGGCGTTATTGGATGTGCCCCTGAGCATTTATAGAGCTCTGCTGAAAGGACAAGGTTGGCGATGGCTATCGAAAGAGCAGTGGCAAGTGCCGCACCGATTATCCCTATGCGGGGAATGAGCAGTATATTTAAGGCGATATTTATGGCAGAGCTTATAAAATATGCCCTGATGATTACATTTGATCTTCCTATGGCTATCAGCGTTTGCGAGTTGGGTCCAGTCGCTGAGTTGAAAAGAATACCCAGCGTCAGTATCTGCAGGGCTCCTGAAGCTGCTGCATACTTAGCCCCATATAAAAAGTTCAGTATGGCATCTGGAAACAGCAGGAAGGTGCAGATCAGGGGGAAGGATACAATAAAGCACCATTTAGTGGAGATTGCATAGCTGTTTTTCATCTCCTCCAGCTTGCCTGATCCGTAAAGTCTGGCTGCGATTGGCGTGTACAGCGTGCCAAGAGATGTTAAAAAAAGGATATTCAAGCTGGCCAGAGGCGGAGCAATGCTGTAGAGGCCCACTAAATCAGGGGTCTTGAAATAGCCTATCATCAAAGTATCTGTCCATAAGAGCACCATTATGAGCATGTTGACTGCAAGCAGCGGCACTGAAAACGATAATAGCTCAGTGCACAGGGGGTTAATTGTAACTGCCTCTCTGGGGCATAGATCAAATGGGAATTTTACCGCTGTATATACAGTAAAAGCTACACATGTGATGACGATAGCTAGAATATATGCAAGGATCATGCCGTCCAGGGATGGCCCGGATAAGGCGCAGGCAGCTATCGCCAGTATGAATATGAGGGCCCTTGATATGGAAAAATATGCGCCAGGCAGGACCCTGTTGAACCCCTTAAATACGGCATTATATATGTCGATCAGGACTGAGAAGGGTATCGAGACTGCCAGAAGCTTCAACGGCACCAGCAGCTCTGATTTGCTGAATATGCCAATTGAGATGAGAGGAGACGCATAAATGGAGATGATCATGAATACGGCTCCTGAAAGGACGGCTATTTGAAGAGAGGATATAATGGCGCTTTTTGCTTTGGAGACCTCGCCTGTTCCCCTGAAGTATGCTATATACCTGGTTAAGCCGTCGCCAAGGCCCATTGAAGCTATCAATGAGGAAATGCCAATTACAGTCATGGCGATGGAGTAGATCCCGTATTCAAACTGGGTTATTGACCTGACGATGATGACTCCGCTTACAAAGCCCAGGAACATGATCAGCATGTTGGATACATAGGCGATGCCTGCGCCTTTTGCTATCTTCATCAAGCTGGAATTGGCTTTGGTGGTGATGTCTTCGCTAGTGATAGCTTTGCTTGCGTTGGCTTCACTGGCTATAGCTTTGCTGGCTTTGTCATGCATAGTATTACCTGGCATCAACCTGACAGCACGTGACCCGACAGTACCTGGGGAGAACAATATTTCGAGACTCGCTTTTTCAAAGGCCCCTGGCTATTTCAGGGACTCTGCATATACACTCAATATCTCTTTTGCAGCTATGTCCATCGAGAGGTCCGATTTCAATTTCCTGTATCCGTTTTCGCCCATGGTTCTCCTGAGCTTTTCGTCTTCCAGCAACTTCACTATCGCCCCTGCCAGTGCAGAGGGATCTTTTGGAGGCACGATCAATCCCGTAACGCCGTCATCGACGCTCTCAGAAATGCTGCCCACATCAGTTGCAACGACGGGCTTTTTAAAGCTATAGGCAATGGGGATAACTCCGCTTTGAGATGCATCTATGTAGGGAAGGACAACGACGCTGCACCTCTGAAACATCTCAGCGCCTTTCTGGTAAGGAATGCTATGGTTATATATCTCAAAGCTATTTTTATTAACCATGAGGTCCTCATATCTTTTAAAGTTCTCTCCTCTGCCGGCTATGACAATCCTGGCATCGGGAATTCTATCTGTAATCAGGGGCTCAGCCTGAATCAGGTAATCCAGACCTTTGTATCCCCATATCCTGCCAAAAAAGAGGACTGAGCAGCCCTGCTCTTTTAAGTCTGATCTCCTGTATGGTTCAAACAGCGCCACTTCGTGCTCGCAAAGAGGGATTGAATGCACTTTTTCCGGCGCTATGCCGTACTCGCTTTGCATGCAGTCCTTCAGCCTCTTTCCGTGGACGAAGATGTGCTGAGATCTCTTTGCTGCATAGCTGATTGCAAACCTGGTGAGCTTGCTGTAAAGCCATTCCTCACCCTTGTGAGGCGTGACATCGTGAAATGTTCCAATCAATGGGTACCTCTTCAGC
>DATMZB010000201.1:0-4146 GCA_035560655.1 Methanotrichaceae archaeon
AGCTTGTAGGCGAGATTCTAATATAGATGAAGCCCGTTGCCCGCAAAACTGAACTAGCCAATTCCAGGGGCAGCTCTCGAAGGAAAAGAGCTTACATTGCAGTTGCATCCATGGCATTGCTGGTTGCCTTATGCCTGATGGGAGCGCTTGCAGACAGCGCCTCAGCACAGATGCAGATGTCTTCGAGCAGCAGCGGTCAATCCGATGAACACCCACCACCACCGCCGTGGCCGTACCACCTGCTTGCAGTGGCGACAGGTTTCATATTTCTATCTGCAGGGGCCGTGACTGCCATATACAGGAAGAAGAGAAGAGGATGGCTGCAGCCCCATAAAATGCTGGGCCTGACTGGAATGGCTGCAACCCTGATGGGAGTGGCCATTGCCGTCTACATGGTCTCAACCTATCTCAATGCCCTTGTCTTAAACGAGATCCATGCATATCTGGGACTTAGCGTCCTTCTGGCAGTCCTGATCACACCTGCGCTTGGCTTTGCCCAGTTCAAGACCAGGGATAAGAGGATGCATGCCGTTCACCGCTGGTCGGGCCGCCTCACCCTGGCATTGATGGCTGCCAATCTCCTGGTTGGAATAGCCATGATGATAGGATTGATGGCATGAATGTCCCGGTAAGCTCAGCTATGCACTTCTTCACCAGAGGCACGGGCGGATCTCCGGGATTGGAGCTGCCGTTAGAGGAGCCTTGAGTCGGGTCAGGAGAGCCTGAGCTCACGGAAGCCTCCACATGCAATCAGATAGACTGTGCCAGGCCTATTGGCACAGATTACTGACATCACGCAAACCCCGGGAAAGTCGGGCGCCACCAGCAGCCTAAAATCTATACAATAAATCCTCTGTCTTTTATAAATGACTTTTGAATCTGGGAATCTGATCGTCATTTCGCATTATCAGAGCGTTGCTCAAAGGCAGCAAAAAATAATTGTGCCATGATGGAACTTCTGAAAGATACATATAGAATAAAGGCAGACCGATCTTGGGAGAGATGAGAAGAAAATCTGGCATTATGTAAGATCTGCTGTTTTGCCAGCGCTAATGAGGCGATTTAATGGACCAGGATATAGTTCCGGATGCCGAGCTGGACTGCGTGGGCCTGTACTGCCCATTGCCCATAGCCAGGACGAAAGAGGAGATAGAAAATATTGAGGTCGGCAAGATATTGAAGGTAGAGGCTGACGACCCTGCTGCTGAGGAAGATATCAAGCGCTGGGCCAAGAGGACCGGACACCAGGTGGTCAAGTTTGAGAAGTCAGGAAATATCATGACCTTTTTCATAAAAAGGTGCAGGTGATTATGAGCAAGATACTCTATATTCAGACCAGTGGCATTGACACGCCAGAGAGGACATATGCGCCCTTCATCCTTGGCATGACCTCAAAGGCCATGGGCATAGATGCCCAGATATTCTTCATGATCAAGGGAATAACCATAATGAAGAAGGGCGAGGCCGAGAAGATCAAGCTGGGGAGCTTTCCGAGCTTAAAAGAGGTAATAGACCAGGCAGTATCTGCTGGTATAGAGATGTACATCTGCGAGCAGAGCAGCCAGCTCCTGGGCATTCCCAGGGGCGATTTCATACCTGCAGCAAAGATTGCAGGAGCTGCAACCCTGATAGATCTGGCAATGGATGCAGACTCGACCATGGCCTTTTAGGGGTGCTCATGTGCGGAATATATCTTGATTACCAGTCTGCAATGCCTGTAGACCCGCGGGTCAGGGAGTTTGCAGATAGGTACCTGACCCAGGAGTTTGGAAATCCCTCTTCGCTTCACTCAGTGGGCCTGGGAGCAAAGGCAGCCGTTGAGGAGGCCAGGGCCAATGTGGCTGCTTTGATAAACGCAGAGGATCCAAACACCATAATCTTCACTGGAGGTGCGACTGAGTCCAACAACCTGGCCATAAGAGGAACGGCCCTGAGGAACTCATCAAAGGGCAAGAGGGTCCTGACAAGCGCTATAGAGCACATATCTGTGCTAAACGCCATGAAGGACCTGCAGAAAAACGGCTTCGACCTGTCCCTTGTGCCCGTGGACCATACAGGCCTGGTGGATCTGGATGCCCTTGAGAAATCAGTGACAAAGGATACTGTTGTGACCTCAATAATGTATGCCAACAGCGAGATTGGCACAATTGAGCCCGTCAAAGAGATAAGCGAGATAGTCCATAAAAAAGGGATGTACCTTCATGTGGATGCCGTGGCTGCAGAGGGAAGAGTTCCAGTGGATGTTCAGAAGGACGGCATAGATCTCCTGACGATATCATCCAATGACATATACGGCCCTCAGGGTGCAGGCGCGCTATACATCAATCCCAAGGTAAGGCTGCAGCCTGTGGTAGTGGGCGGCGGCCAGGAGCGCGGCCTAAGTCCCGGCACAGAGAACATCTTCGCCATAGCAGGATTTGGCGAGGCTGCTCGTCTGGCCAGAGCCGAGATTCAGACTGAGAGCGAGAGGCTGAGGCCCATAAGAGACGGCCTGATAGAGGAGATATTGAAGATCGAGGACTCGTATCTTACGGGCCATCCTGATAAGAGGCTGCCTCATCATGCAAGCTTCAGGTTTAGCAGGATAGAGGGTGAAAGCATCCTTCTTACAATGGATGCCATGTTCAACATCCAGGTGTCCACAGGATCTGCATGCTCCTCAAGGACCCTTGAGCCGTCACACGTTCTGCTGGCCATTGGCCTTAAGCACGAAGAGGCCCACGGGTCCATGGTCCTGACTGCAGGCAGGTCAAACACAATAGACCAGGTGCCTGTGGTGGCCAAGGCAGTGAGCCAGACGGTCCAGAGACTTAGAGCGCTGTCTCCGCTTTAAAGAGATCAAGATTATAGAGAGGTATTTTTCATGGCACAGGTAGGCTACAGCAAAAAGGTGATGGAGCACTTCATGAACCCCAAAAACGTGGGGGTCATAGAGAATCCGGATGGGTACGGGAAAGTCGGAAACCCCGTGTGTGGGGACCTCATGGAGATCTTCATCAAGGTCAAGGATGACAAGATAGATGATATAAAATTCAGGACCTTTGGGTGCGGATCGGCCATAGCCGTCAGCAGCATGGTCACAGAGATGGCCAAGGGCAAGACCCTGGATGAGGCCATGAAATTGACCAGGAAGGATGTGGCCGATGAGCTGGGTGGGCTGCCTCCACAGAAGATGCACTGCTCCAACCTCGGGGCTGATGCCCTTCACGCAGCCATCAAGAACTACTGGGTAAAGATTGGGAAGATCAAGGAGGAGCCAAAGAAAGAGGAGGAATCCGAGGGCGAGACCTGCACTCCTGGAGAGCCACAGTAGGTCCAGGATTCAAGCTTTTATCATTATTTTAAGAGCTGGCAAAGTCTTTTTGAAAAAAAGAGGAGAGAAGGGTGGTCAAGCTGTGAACTTGACATCCTTCTTGGCCAGCACAGTGTTATCTGCTGCGACAATTGTAGTGGATACTACATAATCTCCTGGCACCAGGGCACTACCTGGCTTGAGCTGCATGTTAAAGAGCCTGGAGGTGGTCGGTATTATAGTGCTTGAGCTAAGAGGTGTGGCTGCAAATGCCAGGACCTCACCAGTAGCGTTGCTGGTCAGGACCGACTTGGCCAGAGCCTTGTAGTGGTAGTTTCCAACATTATCCAGGAGCACGGATACGCTTCTGGCTCCAGCAGATGTGGGAGTGCCCAGGTTCATGCTGGATATGTTGGCCTTGCTCTCCAGAGTGGTGCCGGAGATGGTGATGAGGACTGGCACATCGATAGATACTGAAACAGGTTCGCTGCCATTGATCAGAGAGCTGATAGGGACGCTGTGTATGTTGACCAGCGCATATCTGCCGCCATTTCCAACGCCATCAGGAATATCTCCCTCCAGGGTGATCCTCTGGGACTGTCCTGGGTCCAGTGAGAATGTGGCTGGAGTGAGGCTGAGGAAAGGCCTGGCTGTGTAAGGGCTCCTATCTGTGCTCGCATTGAGCACTATATCAGAGCCGTCAGGGGCCTGGCCAAAACCAGCTACATTGGCAACGAGGCTAATGGGACGATCAGAATCGCCGTTGATTACTGTGATCACATGCTCTACATGCTGCAGAGGAACCGCACTAATGGCGAAGATTCCGCCATTGACCTTGAGGTCTGCAGAGGCTG
>DATMZB010000202.1:0-6004 GCA_035560655.1 Methanotrichaceae archaeon
GCCAAGGGCATCCTGGAGGGCAAAGCAGGAGTCGTGGCCGGCTATCCCGGAACTCCTTCCTCTGAGATCATAGAGACCCTGGCAGCCATGAAAGGCGTGCCGCATATCGAGTGGTCAGTCAATGAGAAGGTCGCCCTGGAGGTGGCCATTGGCGCCTCATGGGCAGGAACCAGGTCTGTGGCCACTATGAAGCACGTGGGATTAAATGTGGCAGCAGATCCGTTCATGACCTCCTCATATCTGGGAGTGGGCGCGGGCCTGGTACTAATTTCGGCTGACGACCCCTACTGCCACTCTTCCCAGAACGAGCAGGATTCGCGAAGGTATGCCCAGTTTGCTGCCATGCCCTGCCTGGACCCTGCAGACCCCCAGGAGGCCAAGGACATGGTGACGTATGGCTTTGACCTCTCTGAGAGGTTCAACACCCCTGCGATGCTCCGGCCCACAACGCGCGTCTCCCATGCCAGGTCTGATGTAGAGTCCAGCGGACTTCCTTCAAAAGCCGCTCTTGGCCAGGGCTTTGTCAAGAACCCGGCTAGAAGGGTGGCCCTGCCTGCGCATGTGCGGCCGCTTCACAAGGAGCTGCTGGACAAGCAGGTGGAGATAGAAAAGGCGCTGGCAGGCACTCCCTGGAACCAGCTCAAGCTCTCAGGAGACCATGGGGTCATAGCATCGGGCATATCCAAGCTATATGCCGAAGAATCCATCTTGAACCTGGACCTGGACCTGTCATTCCTCAAGGTCGGGACCGTCCCCGCCCCATCCGATATGATAAGGCAGATGGTGGAGCATGTCTCCACGGTAATGGTAATTGAGGAGCTGGAGCCTGTTCTGGAGGAGCAGGTGGAGAAGGCAGCTCTGAAGTACAACCCAGACCTGGTGATACTGGGCAAGGGGAGCGGGCACATCCCGCGCTTTGGAGAGCTTGATCTTCTTACTGTAAAGAACGCAGTGGCTGCCATGGAAGGCCTGCCTCTGGAATCAGGCCCGGACCTGGGCAAGGCTTTGCAGGTCTTGCCGCCAAGGCCTCCAGCGCTGTGTCCCGGGTGCAGCCACAGGGCCACCTACTATGCTATGAGGAAGGCGTTTGGGAAAGGAGCAATATTCCCAAGCGACATAGGCTGCTACACCATGGGAGTTCCCATGGGCACTGTGGACACGTGCCTGTGTATGGGCGCAAGCATCACACTGGCCAGCGGGATCAGGCACGGAGGAGAGCAGAAGGGCATATGCTGCAGCCTTGGAGACTCGACATTCCTCCACGGCGGCATGACAGGGCTCATGAACGCCGCCCACAACGGCGCCAGGATCACAGTGGCCATACTTGACAACTCTACAACTGCAATGACCGGCCACCAGCACCATCCAGGTACTGGGTTCACTGTATCTGGAGAAAAGGCAGGTCCAGTATCATTGGAGGCCATATGCAGGGCTCTTGGAGCGGGGCTCGTGGAGACCGTCGACCCATATGACGTGGACGCAGCCGTTGCGGCGTTCAAGAGGGCCAGGGACTACCCGGGGCTCTCAGTGGTCATATCCAAGCAGGCCTGCGTCATCACTGCCAAGCGCGGCGGAGCAAAGCACAAGGCCCTGAAGGTGGGAGACGGCTGTGTAGGGTGCAAGGTCTGTCTGGAGTTCGGCTGTCCGGCTATAGAGTTTGATGATAAGAGAGAGCAGGCCAGGATCAATGCCCTGTGCACGGGTTGCGGAGTCTGCGCCAAGGTATGCTCAAGCGGTGCCATAGAGGTGCCATAATGTTGACTTCTAATTGCGATATTGTGATTGTGGGCGTCGGGGGTCAGGGAGTCATACTGATCTCAGATATACTGGGCAGGGCTGCGGTCAAGGCCGGACTGCCTGTCCGCGGTGCTGAGACCCACGGCATGGCACAGCGCGGAGGAAGCGTCATCAACTACACCCGTCTGGGCAGCAGGTTCAGCCCGATGGTCGCGCCCGGGAGGGCAGACGTTCTTCTGTCCCTCGAGCCGGCTGAGGCACTCAGGAATGCTCATTATCTATCAAAGGATGGTGTGGCCATAATCAACACGGATCCAGTGCTGCCCGTGACTGTGACCACTGGAAAGTTCGAGTATCCGGCCCTGGACTTGCTCATTGGACCAATTCGCGAAGTATGTAAGGATGTCAAGGCCATGGACGCCACGGCCTTAGCGCGGTCCGCGGGCACTGCCCAGGCCATGAATGTGGTCATGCTTGGGGCGCTGTCCAGGTATATACCCATAGAAGAGGGTATGCTGATGGATGCTCTTTGCCAGGTTGTGCCTGCAAAGTATCTGGACATCAACAAACGCTGCTTTGAGATTGGAAAGGCTGAAGTAGAATAGGCTCCCAATCAAGGATCATGGAAGAAGAAAAGAAGGCCGGAGAGCAGCCTGAGGCAGAAGGCCAGGCACCTCCCGTAATCACAAGATCAATGGCAGAGTCCTGCGAGACATGCGGAGTCGAGGAGCCCTCGATGCCCCAGAACCTGCCTGATGCCAGCTGGTCAACGCAGAAGCTGGCCGAGGCCACTAAGGACAAGAACATGCTTGTCAGGTCTAATGCCATCATGCTCATCTCCAAGAAGGGCCCTGAAGAGGCGGTCGAGCCCCTCATCCAGGCCATGAAGGACCAGGAGTACATAGTCAAGACAAACGCCATGGTTGCCCTGGCCTCCTTTGGCAGAGCGATTGTAGACAGGATGATTGAAGCCCTGAGCGATCCCGACCCGGATGTACGCGCAGGCGCCGCCTGGGTGCTGGGCGAGTTCAAGGACCCCAAGGCCATAGAGGGACTGGAGAAGGTGGCCAAGGACGAGTACCCGCTGGCCAGGATCCAGGCCAAGGCCTCTTTAGTGGCACTGGGCAAGGGGCCAAAGAAGGAAAAGAAGGCTGAGGCCAAGGTGGAAGAGCCGACGGCAGAGCCGACGGCGGAGCCCACGGCTGAACCCACAGAAGAGCCTAAGGCTGAGACGGCTGTGGAGCCCGAGGCCGAGGCTGCGGAAGAGAAGAAGGAGTGAGGCCGAGGCTGCCTCGCAGCCCTTTTTTTGCGCATCATTTTTATAGTGATCAAGCACTGATTGTGCACCTGATATCATACCATACCATTAGCGGAGATATTTATGAGAGGATATATGGGCAGATTTGCCGCTTCAATTCTCATTGTGATCATGATCTCTGCAGTGCCTGCTGTTGCAGCACTGTCAGAGCACGGCACTGTCGCAGGAGCAATATTGCCGTTTACAGGAGCGCAGTCGGATATAGCATCTGAGGAGAAGAACGCCACTGAGCTTGCACTTGAGGATGCCGGAGGGAACATCAGCCTCGCATACCGGGACAGCTCGGGGCTGGTCCCTGATGCGGCCAATGCATTGCAGGATCTGGTCGAGAAGGAGAATGCAAGCGTTGTCATCATATGTGCGAGCTGGATCAGCAATGCCATCGATCCGCTGGCAGAAGAGAGGGGAATTGTACAGCTGTCCATCGCCTCTGCGACATTGAACAGGTCTGGAAAGAGCAGGGACGTTCAACTCACAGTGGGCGTTGATGAGGAGTCCAGGGTGCTTCTGGCATTCCTGCAGAACAATAGCAGAGTGGCTATCATCTATATGGATAACGATTACGGAAGAGACTGGACCAGGATCCTTGCTGCAGGGCTTGGGCCGAGGCTTAAGGCCAGCGAGAAGTACAACCTCAGCCAGACCAGCTACTCAAGTGAGCTTGCCAGGATCAAGGCTGTGGAGCCCGACGCCCTTATCCTCCTCAGCTCCAGGGAGGGCTCGGCAATCGCGCGCCAGGCAAGGGAGATGGGAATCCAGGCCCAGCTTGCGAGCACGAGGCCCATAGAGAGGCCCGAGATATTATCAGAGCCTGCGATGGAGGGACTTGTATATACCAGTCCATCATTCAATGCCAGCCACCCGTTCGTCGCCGAGTATAGGGAGCGATACGGGCAGGAGCCAACGGTGTTTGGAGCTGAGGCTTACGATGCTGTCATGACATTGGCCTTGGCTGCGGATGAGTGCGGCGGGCAGAGCGACTGCATTTATCAATGGTACCTGGGAAGGAACTATTCAGGTGCGCTTGGTGATGTTAGGTTTGATGAATCCGGCAGCGCACACTATCCGGTGGTGCTGAAGGAGGTCAGGGACGGGAAGATCGCAGTCCTTTAAAGCCACGGCCATCATCAGGTTTCAGATACAGTGGTCGCTGCTGAACCTTTAGCTGGGACTAATTGGATGGGCTGCTGCTCACTGCAGCGGCCCTAAAGCATATCCGTGATCGGAGGCTCTATCGAGCTTCAAATTGAGAGTGCTAGAAAGAAGAACAGCTCTAATTTTTCGGGTTTTGCACTATGATCTGGGCTAGTCTCAAGGCCGTACTCCCCAAAGCACGTCCGTGGGGGACATCTCAGATTATAGGCAAGAGCAGGCCGGGGCTGTTCTATGGTGGATAGGTTATCCATCGTTCATTAGATTAGCAGTTACAACCATAGCTAATACAATAGGTCCACGCAAGCATCTATTGCATTGACCTATGATTTTTTTCCAGGCTATGGGATTTGGCCCTGTACTATATAGTTGTTAATAAGTTTGTGGCAAGGGCGTAAGCCCTAAATAGATTCGTTCAGCAACCGGTATTTATGAAAAAAGTCTTGTATTTTGCTATGCTTGTACTGGTCTTCCTGGCCTCGGAGGTTTATGCTGCGGAAGTCCCGAACCTGATAGGAAACTGGACAGGCTCGTGGAGCGGGTATGATTTGGGGATGGGGTACTCTAACTCTACAGAAAACGATACATTTGCCATTGCCATCACAGAGCAGAATGGCCGCATCTTCTCTGGAAATATGTCTTACAGCCAGGCGAATGGGACTTTGGAGAGTGAGGCTATTGCAGGAGTCATTGGCGCAGATAACAAGAGCATCTACACAGCTGAATCTGGTAAGGGCTATGTTACGGGGACGATCGTTTCCGCTGATGAGCTGGAGCTGATATACCTGGCTGATGGAAAAGAGATGTCGGCCGGCGTTGATAGGCTTTACAGGACAAAGGCATAGATACTGGGAGGTATGAGCTGAGAGAGGGCTCCTGATGCTGAGCCCTCCTCATACAGAAATGCGAAGCTTATCAGGGGCATATCTGCCTCATGTGGCCGGATGATCTCCGCAAATCTTAATGGCTTCCTCGAACATCGTTATCTGATCTTTAGTGGGCTTCTCTGGGTGCCAAATAAAGAGCACTAAATAAGAAACCATTACGCGACTTTCTGGGTTGTGCTCTATGCCCTGGGTGTCTCAAGGCCGACGGCCCCCCTGACCCCGCGGCCGCGGGGGACATTTATGATTATAGGCAATGGCTGGAGGGAGCAGCCCTATGGATGCGATAGCGTGCACGTCATACCGCAATGAGATTTGAATACATGTGAATCAGATGCCATCATACATTTCCCTAGCGCAGGCCTATATGCGTGAGTGTTCCCCCCAGCTGGGGGTCAGGGGGGTGGGCCGGCCACGGCCAGGAGTGGCAGCCCAGGGCATAGGGTTTGGCCCAAAAGATACGGCCCTATTATAGCCATCCAATAAACTGATATTGACCCCCTCAGAAATCACCACATGAAACTTTGTTCTTCGAGGCAACGCTTTAGAAAAGAGATTGAGATCACGGATCTGGGAAGAGCCACCATACCTTTCTGCGCCAGGCACTAACTACCTGGGCTAGTCTCAGGCCGACGGCCCCCCTGACCCCGCGTCTGCGGGGGACACTCATGCATATAGGCATCAGATGCAGCATTGTATGAGAGTACACTCCCTCAAACGCCTCTCAGCTAAAGCTTCCTATAATCATAGGTGTTCCCCATGAACGCCGGATCAAGAAGTTGTTGGCTTGAGATGCAAGATCGTTAGTGCTTTTCCCAAAGGTGAACTAGCCAAGAGCATTCATACTCTTTTAAGACCCACTCAAACTGAAATCTCTTTATACGATTATGCTTAAAACCGGCAAATATGGAAC
>DATMZB010000203.1:0-2692 GCA_035560655.1 Methanotrichaceae archaeon
CCACAATATCATTCTCCAGCAGCCGTCTGGTGACTGTCAGGTTGAATGACTTCTCATCAGAGGCGAGGCTAAAGATGCCTATCAAGTCAATCACCCTATCAGGGAGTGCGATCTTGTAGTTCGTCTCAGTCTCATAGGTCGCATGAGCTGGGTCCTTATCGTTGACCCGCCAGGCATTGTTTTCTGTGTAGTTGTACGAAGTATTCCGTATGGTCCACGCATACTCCTCGCCGCAGAGGTAGGATGAGTCACCAGTCTCGGGATTGTAGTTGCCAGCCGGGTAGCTGACCTCTTTTGGAGCCGTGGTCGCATCAGATGGATACTCATCGGGTTCAGGCGCCGGGACATCGCAGGTGCCTGTCAGAGTATTCTCCTTCACCACTGGCAGTTCAAGGAATGTATCCTGTCCTGTGAAAAGGGTCGTATTTCCTCTGTACGGGGTTGGCCAGGCCATAGGGAACTGAGCATTGCTGACTGCGAGGCGGATTTTATGCCCGGGTTTGAACCGCCAGGTGGTGTAATGGATCTCGCCCGACAGCTTTGCAGGCTCACCTGGAGTCAGAGGGGTCCGCTCCAGCCGCGATATCCTATCTGCAGGATTGATCAAAACTCCGCTGACCAGGGAGACATTTCCGTCAGGAGATAGATCCTCCAGCCGCACAGTCCACTGATAGAGCGGGGCATCTGCTGAGACGTTCAGATAGATCTCCGGGAAGCCGATGATCTCTATAGGTTCTGTGAGCGGCTCAGAATCATATACCAGGCTATATGCATCATCGCTGGACATATCATCAGTCAGGTCTCCCCACCATCCGGGAACGGAACTCCCGGCTCCGGCGTGATAGGCGAGAGCATGTCCGGCTGCCCGGTCTGGAGCAGAGTCCTGCAGATTCTGGCTGGGACCGGGGTACATCTTCTGCGCCTCGATTCCGCCTATTGGCCAGCTGCCGCTCCTCCATTCTCCTGGAAGAGTCTTGATGGCTGTGGAGGGCTCGTTTCCGTCCCGCACAAATATCATAAACCGGGGTTCAGCCATGATGCCGTTATCGATTCCTTTGAGCCAATAATCCCACCAGCGCACTCCCTTCTCGCGCCACTCATAGTTGGGACTAGGCGTTCCTGAACTTGGCCAGTCATGGCCCCAGGGACCGATCTCTGCCTTCACGAGGGTGCTCGATGAATTCAAGAGCCGCGGAACCATGTCGCGGTAGCTGTCCAGAAGGCCTCCAATGACATAGACCGGTGTCTCGACGTCTGGCTTGAACCTGGCTGACTCATTGCGCCAGAACGGGCCGTCTGCCTGGTTCCGTTTCCATACAAAATGCCAGGGCTCTTGATCAAATCGATCCTCAAAGTAATTGGAATTTATAGCGTAATCTTCAGTGGAAGGCAATGCATTGTATGTATCAATCATGGCTTCCCAGGTATCGGTATGGAAGACGCCGTCAATATAGTGGCAATCCAGATAGAAGAGATCGTCTGGCAGATGTGCTATCAATATGGCCTTCAGGGCCGGAGGCTTCCTATCTGCGATCAGGAGGGCGTTGCACCCGCTCCACGAGTACCCATACATGCCCACGTTGCCATTCGACCATGGCTTCTTTGAAAGCTGATCAATTATCTCAACGCCATCCGAGAGCTCCTCTTCCGAGTACTCAGATACTGGGACAGATCCTTCGCTGGCCCCGGTCCCCCGGACATCCACCAGGGCGACCGCATACCCATGCTTGGCAAAGTACGATGCCTGGGGGTAGTCCCAGAGATATGACATATCGTCCTTTCTGTATGGGTCCATCTCCAGCAGGACTGGAAATTTTTCCTCGGGCTCATTTGTAACCGGCAGGAGATATGTGACTGAGAGGTTTACTCCATCAGGCATGGTCAGCCAGTCCCTTTCGGTGTTAAAGGCATTGCTCTGCGGCGTGCCCTGATTTTCGTATTCGTCATCATTTGCCAGTGCATGGCCAGCTAATGTGAAAAAGATCAGGACTACCAAGGCAGCCCTTGCATCTGTCATATTGCTCATCCCCTCCTTTAATTATCACTTAAGCCCGGTGACGGCTCTTCCAAAGTACCTGTTCTGATTGCTCTTGAACGAGTAGCCTTCATTTCGGGATTCCAGCTGGTCATATGAGACGTTCTGCTGACCATCGCAGTCGGTCTGTGTGTTAAGGATCAGGCCGTTTTCATCGAAGCCTACAGCCAGGACAAGGTGGTCCACATACCAATCGGGATGGACATCAGGGTAAATCTTGGTCCCACAGATCACAGGGTGCCCTTCACGAAGCTCCTTCTTGATCCAGTCTATGAATCCGTCTACATTCTGCCCTGAATCAGGCCATGAAGTGAAGGCAACTCCCAATGTAGTCAGGGCTGTATCTACATCGTTCTCTTCTATCCCCGGGATATCGGGACCTGCCGCCTGGTTGATAACCTTCTGGGATACCTCTCTGCCAAAGTAAGCCATGGCCATCTGGATAGATGTCTCACCACACCAGCCTACAGTGAAATTGGCGTAGACCGGGTCCCAGGCACGATCCGGAATGTTCAGATCGACCTGATCATCAGGCTCGGCAGCCATAGTTTCACAGATGGACATGATCATGACTGTGGTAAGCAGCATCGCGCCAAATAGGGTCATCCTCCTGCCATAAATCGATCTATTCAACCTTTTAGCTCCTAAGCACGAGCA
>DATMZB010000204.1:0-3384 GCA_035560655.1 Methanotrichaceae archaeon
TTACCCTGATATGTACAGGCGCATAGTATCCTACTTGCTCAACGGAGATGCCTCCTGCCCAGATGAGCTGTCAGATCAGATCTACGGGCCTTATGGGTACGATGGCGAGTATGGACTTTACCCGGCATATGCGCAAGGCGAGCCCGGATCTCTGGTAGAGAATGATATATACACTTACAAGATAGACTTCTGCGAGAAGTGAGAAGCCAGACACAGAACGCAGATATCAACCCATATTTTTTGTTTATTTCCAGATTTAGAGGTGACTTTTGTGAATGCTTCGCAGATGGAGATGTTAAGCGAGGTGTGCAAGCGCTGTGACCTTGAGGGAGGCTGCTGCCATGGAGCCAGGCCGCCCCTGACCCAGAAGAGGATAGATATACTGATTGAGCACGGCGTCAAGCCCGAGAACGTGGACCCTGCAGGGTACAAGAAGCTGAGGCTGAAAGAAGACGGATTTTGCGTCCTATTTCATGACGGCCATTGTACTGTCCATAGCATAAAGCCTGAGACCTGTGTTGCCGGGCCGTTCACATTTGATGTCAAGGGCTCGATACTGGAGATCTTCCTGAAGAAAGAGGGCATCTGCCCAATGGTCAGGTGCCTGAAAGAGGACAGAGAGATCTATGACAGCCTCTTTGACCTCTCGGTTCAAAAGATAGTGGAGCTGGTTGAGGCGCTGCCAAAAGATGAGCTCTCAGAGATCCTGAAGATCGAAGAGCCAGAGACTGAGCTTGTAGCAGAGATCAAGCTCAAGGGAATATCCTGCTAGACTATGCTAGAATTAGAGGCTCCATGAAGATAGGCACAGAACACGAGTATTCCATAAACGACCGTGACTTCAAACCCCTGCCAATCTCAGACCAGATCATCCAGCGGATCAGCGGCAGGATAGACGATGAGGTCGAGTTCGGAGGCATAAAGGTCTCCAAAGAGCTGCAAAAGCATGTCATAGAGCTGATACCTGCAAAGCCGTCAAGCATAAGCGGCCTTGAGGAGAATCTTTATGCAGGATTTAAAAATCTTTACCAGGCATTGAATGGCGAGTACAGCTTCCTGGGCCTTGGCATGCACCCCCTGCTCACCCTGGACCAGACAACCTACTGGGATCACGATGAGCAGGAGTACTATGAGGTATACGACCGATTATTCAATATAAGGCAGCATGGGTGGTTGAACATCCAGGCTCTTCAGATCAACATACCCTATAAAGACCGCAAGGAGCTGGTTTCCATGTACAACAAGCTGCGCTCCTTGGTGCCGTATCTGATAGCGGTCACTGCCTCATCGCCCTTCGTTGAGGGCAAGTCCACGGGATATGCCGACAACCGGCTGATCCACTACAGGGAGAACCAGAAGCAGATCCCGCTCATTTGCGGCGGCATCCTGCCCCAGAAGATAAAAAGCGTTGATGACTACATCAAGATCAACCGCTGCATATACGACGACCTCAAAAAATTTAATGCTGACATATTATGCCGCGAGTGGGTAAACTCCAGCGGGGTGATCATCAGATTCACCAGAAAGTGCCTGGAGATCAAGGCCCTGGATGAGCAAGAATGCCTGCACTCGGATATGGCCATGACTGCCCTCATCCTTGCTCTGCTGAGGAGCGACATCCAGCTTGAGGAGGATGAATCTGCCCTGAAAGATATGATGGCGAAGGCCATCAAATCCGGAACTGAAGATCTCAAGCCTGAGCTGGAGAGGATTTACCAGAAGGCGATCATGGTAGCCACTGAAGAGGAGAAGAGATACCTGCCCGTGGCAAAAGCCAGAATAGAGAATGGCAGTCTGGCCGAGGTTCTGCAGAGGAAATACCGAGAGACTGGGAATATTAAGTCTCTTCTGCCTGACCTCGAGGCATCGCTAAGGGAGAACCGCCCTTATATTAAGTAGAATATTTTAAGAGGTAAGGCTCAAGGTGCCTGAGGGATGACCGGATATGGACAAGATCGATCTTAAGAAGGAGCTCAAGGGTCTATACAGCGCCTCTTCCAAAAAGGCTGAGATATTGGAGGTGCCGGCCATGAACTTCCTCATGGTTGATGGCTCCGGTGATCCGAACACCTCTGAGGCATATCAAAAGGCAATAAAAGCACTATATGCTGTGTCATACGGATTGAAGTTCTGCCAGAAGAAGCAGGGCAGAGATTACTCAGTCATGCCACTAGAAGGCTTATGGTGGTCTGAGGATATGAGCAGTTTCATCTGCAGCGATAGATCCTTATGGAAGTGGACTGCGATGATTATGCAGCCTGATTTCATAACCCCTGATATGGCCAGGCAGGCTACGGAAGATGCAAGGGCGAAGAAGGGCCTATCTGTCGTGCCCAGGTTCGAGGCATATCAGGAAGGGCTATCTGCTCAGATCATGCATATCGGACCATACTCTACAGAGGGTCCCACTGTGAAGATGCTTCACGGCTTCATAGAAGAGAGCGGCTATGAAAGGAATGGGAAGCACCACGAGTTATACCTCAGCGACCCACGAAGGGCGAAGCCTGAGAAGATGAAGACCATCCTCCGACAGCCGATTAGAAGGCCCGGTTAGCTGTCATAGCCAGGCAGGGCCTTGAGCCCTATTATCTCTTTTACCCGCACCAGCTTCCAGACGCTTGTCTTGCTCTCGTCCAATAAAGCCTCAACAGGCTCGCCTGGGAATGGCCAAGGGCCGAGAGGATGTTCTGGGAGATATTCCTGCTCGTGATTAGGTCCACGAACATACTGGCGTACTTTCAGCTTCTGATCAGCATCCTCGACCTGAACCAAGCCGCCTGGGAGGGTCACAAAGCTGAAATGTGAAAGATCTCTCTGTATTCACTGAGACGCAGGGGTCCTTCTGGAAGTACTCTTGCCGTACCTTGTTGAAAGGAAGTACATGTGACGGCCGTCGAAGACATACAGAAAGGGAGCTAAATGGGAATGATTCTCGCCCTTGAAGGCGATCCTGCATATATGCTCCTCTTTGATCAGGCGGTCATATTCAGACCTATCCATGCGAGGCATCTTGATAATATCCATGGCGGTCTCCTGAAGGATCTCAGCTATCTTTCGCAATGAGCTCGGCGCCTAAGGAGATTGTCCATTAAAGCCATTAATATGAGGCACATAAGGTCGACATTTGATATTGAATGCATTGAGAATAATAGCCCCATCCCGCCGGATAATGGAGAAACGGGCATAAATTGGCTTGGGCGCCATTCAAGCGATATTCACGCCCAGTAGATATGGCGTAAGATGGCACGTATAGATGCGAAGCCTGACAGGATCCAACTTGGCAAGATCAGAGACATACCTGATATCTTGCAGATGCAAAGGATGCTTAATGATAGCATTTGTCAAGCCATTCGTCATGCACAGCCGCCCAGGAAATAACCCATA
>DATMZB010000205.1:0-4556 GCA_035560655.1 Methanotrichaceae archaeon
TTCCTATATGTGCTGGAATAAATATCTCAACAACACTAAGCTACGAGGAGTTCGCGAGCCTCTCCCTAGTGCTTTAGGACGTCAGGGCCAGCTATTCATCCTGCCTTACACGTCTGCCTAAGGCCGCCACCAATGCCATGGACTAAAGCCAGCTCATCCCTGAGAAGCAGCTCTATCTTATCTAGGTTTAGACTGATAGATGACACTAGAACCTCCTGGATTTCGGTCAGATCAAGCACCTCCTGGCAGCCTGTTTGAGCCAATGCAGGAGTATGTGTAGTGAGCGGCATTCCAGCCAGCTTTCCATCTCACATTGATGTGGATGTGATTGGCATCTTCATCAAGCGGCTCCCAGCAAGAGCTTGCGTGTAATCATAATTGTCCCCCGCGGACGTGGGATCAGGGGGGCCCGTCGGCCTGAGACACCCGGTAGTTAGTGCCTGACCCAAAAAGTCGTACGGGTCTTTTTTGTTTAGCGCTCTTAATCTAGCTTAGATGCTTTGCGTTCCCACGGCATGGGGTCAGTTGTGCAGGCTGCCTAGGGCAGTCCGGGACATGTATCATGGTCAAAAAGATCGAGTATCTACATAGCTGAAACAATCCTGCTCTAGCCCAATCATCTTTCAGGCATATCGACGCAGGGTAAGATATCTTAGATACTAAAGGACACATCTATAATAAGTAGCATGGAGAGCTCTCTAGCGTACTGCTGCAGTTGGGAGCCAGAGACATGATTTACTCGGTAGAGCGGACGCAAGACGGCTGGAATATAATCGATGAAAACAGCAAGGAAAAGATCGCTGTGCAGGACGGCTCTGTGATCACCTTCAATGAAGGCGGAAACACTGTCATTGAGATCGTCAGCGAAAAGACAAGGGCAGATGCCCTGATCAAGGCCTGGAAGGGGCGCTGATCTCAAGGCTTACTTCAAGGCATTTTTCACGACATCGCCTCTGCGGCCCGCGGCCCGTACATCAAACCGACAGCCTCAGACTGCCAGGCCCATGCCACGACAAAAATTGGCAGTCCAGGTCAGGCAGTAATCTCCTTATTGCAGAACGGACAGTCCTTCTTGCTCTCATTTGCTGGAGACACAGCATCCCTTGCCGCCTCAGGCAGCTCTATCCCTGAAGGCTGGTCAAAGCCTCTGAAGACCGAGGTCTGCGTCATATCTATCTCAAGGCTCTCTCCTCCGGGCAGGCTCAGGACCTCAGGCGTAGCATTGAGCTCAACATCCATCTCGTTCTTCAAAAGCAGGCCTGACTCCCGGTCTATCCAGGATGTGAGCCTCACTGTGCTCTGGTTCATGAGCCTGGAGTTTTTTATGACATCATCCATGGTCAGGTTCAATGTCCTTCCAGTGAGGGTGAAGTAGGCCCCTATGATCTGTCCCCTGATCAGCATTCCGCGAATGCTCTCGGGTGGTGTGCTGACAGCCTTCAGGCTATCGCGGCCTGCCGCCTCACCAGACCCCTCAAGTGCCATATCCGAGTAGCTCAGCATCCCTGACTGGCCCCTCATCTCATCAAATGTGCGCATGGCCAGCGTCGAGTTAGGAACTGCCTGCTTTTGCCATGCCCGGCCTGCGCCGCTGTACAGGGTGCCGTTTATGAGGTATGAGCTGTGCTCTCTTGCCACTTTTCCATCCCTTCTGTTGGTCACTGATAAGGCGGCCATTCCCTTCGCGATATCGACTGCGCCATCTGTGTGGGATGTGATATTCGACTGGCCCTCATAGGTGCTGTTGGAGAGATGTACATCGGCTGCTGCATCTATCTCATAGGCGTAGGAGGTCAGGTTGACTGCAGCGCCTGTGATCTTCTGCTTCTGGTCCTGGACATCCCTCTCGCCTGGAGCGCCGCCTGCAGCGGATGCCAGCACAGCGAGAGCTGCCAGGACGGACCAAATATATGATATCCTTTGCATGGTACCCCACTTCTACATGAGGAGCATCCTCATCAGCAAAGAAGTTTGGCCTGATTCGCGGCTGCGCCTGACCTTGAAAGGGCCTGCCGGACTCGATTGTGCCCGGGCGCGGCAGGCGCGCCGGGATGCATCTTCAGGCTTTGGATCGATAAAGGTAAATTCATCTTATATTAATCCCTAAAAGAGTAATCGCTGAGGTTAGGGTCCCCTATGATGCAGATTATGGAGGTTTGGTAGATGAGATGGTTAATCATCGCTCTGATGCTGGCACTGACGCTTACGCTGACACTGGGCCTGACCCAGGGGTATGCCCTTGGTGGCGGCAACGGAGCAGTCAATTGCACGCTGTTTGGCACTTACAGGAGCCCTCTGCCGGAGGAGCTTCAGGGTGCGGCAGGAAATGACACAAGAGATGTAGCTCTGACTGTAGATGTAGGACTTGTCGGGGCATATAACGCCAGCTATCTCCTGGTGGACAGCAAGGATAGAGAGTACGAGCTTGAGCCGCGCCTCACAAGAGAGCTTCAGCCTGGCAGGCTGCTTGTCGGGTTCGTGGTGCCCAAGGACGCACTCTTCAAGCTTTTCAAGGTAATGCCCAACCAGGGCAGCGCCACTCCCATCAGCGTCAACTGGTGGAAGACGCCCAAGGCCAGCAACCAGAACGTGATACTGAGGTACTATGGAATAATAGATCAGCGCTTAAGCACTGATGAGCAGATCGTCGCCTATGAGGTTGGCATCCAGAACAACGGCACAGAGCCCATGCCTCTGAGCCCTGAGAACTTCACGATTCTGGACCAGAACGGCTGGGAGTATTATACTCTGGATGGATTCAGCGCCATAACTCTTGGACCTCAGAAGGCCGTCAAGGTAAAGGTGAACTTCAGCGAGGTATCGCCCTGGTCAAAGCCCGCTTATCTGGTCTATGATTACCTGACAGAGAACATGATAGGCATCAACCTGGAATCGGATACAGGTCCGCTCTCAGATGATCAGGTGTACGGCACATCAGAATCGTCGCCGGATGCTCAGCCTCAGCTGCAGGTAAGCGAGCCTGTACCGCAGGACGCTGGACAGACTGCTCAGGCAGGGCAGGTAGCGCCAGTAGTTGTGGTCAAGCCTAAAGTAACCAGCACAGTGAGCACTCCCCCATCTAGTATAGATATACCTTCTACAGGAATCCCATCCAGTGAGCAGAATGCTCTCCTGGCTCAGCTCGACGCAGCAAGGGCGAGGATAGGCACCTCCACCAGCGCCGGGTCTTCTTCAGGAGGCACTGGAAACATAAACTCTACAGTAGAGGATGCCAGGGACAGGCTCGCAAAAGTGAGGGCCAAGCTCCAGGACCAGAAGAGCTAGCCTTTGAACTCAGGGGCAGGCTATCTTCTGCCCCTCAAAACATTATTAAAATATGAACTGCACGTTTAATTTCATGAAGACCATAATGCACTTGCCATCTGGACCAGTTCAGCTTTATAATCCCTGTTTCAAGCTGGATCTAGGATAGTGCGATTGAAATGACTCGATAAAGATAAATCTATCCTGTTACAATACATCATAATATGAAAGGAGGTTTGGCTTTGGAGGTTAGGTGGCTGGCTTTGATGCTGATAGGGGTACTGCTGCTGGGATCGGTCCAGAGCTTCCCGCTATACGGAAACAACGGAATGGTTAACTGCACAGTCTTTGGGGCATTTAAGGTCCCGTTCACTCCTGGAGACATAAACGCTGACAGGAATATAATCTACAATATGGATGTTACTCTGGCCATGGACAACTTCACCGATAGCACCCTGGTAGATAATGCCACGTTTACCTTTGTGGACGGCAACGACAGGGTATACCCGCTCAGGCTGGAGTATTCTAAAGACCTCCAGCCGGGCAGGCGCATGCTGGGGTTCATGGTGCCAAAGGAGGCAGTGGCCAAATCCCTGATCATTGACCCGTCCACGATCATCCCGGATGGCGATCCATTCATTATAGACTTCGGCAACACCATCAATGCCAGCAACGGAAACGTCACAGTGACCTACTACGGACCTGTGGGAACCAAGGTTGATTCAAACCGCAAGAGCCTCAACTTCGATGTGGGCGTCACAAACAACGGCACCAAGAGGCTCTATGTCTGCAGCAAGAACTTCACACTGGTAGATCAGTGGGGCTGGAAGTACCAGAGCCGCGATTACAACAAGTACAGCAAGGAAGGCTTCCCTGCAAAGACTCTGGTGCCCAATGAGACTCTGAGGACTCAGGTTTCATTCACATATCTCTCCCCCCTCAGCAGGCCATCAAAGCTCGTCTATGACTACTCCAGCTTCGCGCCCATAATCATAGACATAGATAAGGCGGAAGGCCAGGGCATAAACGCAACTTCAATTGAATCATCCAGCGGCGAGGGTGCAGATGAGCCTGCACCAACTTCACTGGCAGGCCAGATAAAGGCCTCAAAGGCAAGGCTTGCAAAGACCAAGAAGAACCTGGGAAGCTCAACCTAAGCCCAGAGCCTGACCTCCCTCATATTTTCTATTTCGTCCATCATGAGACCGGGCTTTGACAGGCCTCAAAAGCACCGGTCTTGAAAAACCTTTTTAAGATGTAGGTGGCCATTGGTATTGGGGAGAGGTATCAAA
>DATMZB010000206.1:0-4978 GCA_035560655.1 Methanotrichaceae archaeon
TCGTGGAAGATAACATTGCTAAATTTTACGTTCCCTTTAAAAATGCAACCTAAAAGGGTAATATTGGCTAATATTCTTATCTGTTTCACTGGGATAAAATCCCCTATAATTTCCGAGTCGTATATGTAAATATCATCTCCACGCTTAATCGCATTAATGATGAAATTCGCCTGGACTTGACTGCCATCTGTTCTTATAAATCTGCCCATTATACATCAACCTCCACCTCATATGGCCGACTCATATTAAAAGAGACATTGTAGCTACATACTTTCACATTCTCTGCAGCTCCAAGAGATGTTATGGCTAATAGTAACATGGCTAGAATCATCAGTCTCATGATGCCCACCTATAGCTTAGATATCAAAAGCTTTTTCGTTTTGTCCTCTACGCAACCTCCGAAATAGGATAGCATGTAATGTGGCTGTCTTCAAGGGGGTGCTTACTGAGGAGCATTGGCCAGGTGATCCCAATCGCCGGCGGATGCCTGCAGCCCAATCACCAACAGCGCCAAAACTATCATTAATATTCTTAAGAGCTCCAGCTAGAAGAGCTGAGCGAAAAGTCTTTTGGTGTCTCTTCAAGGGCTTGGCAAAAAGACGAAACCCACTTCAGATCGAGAGCCACTCCTCACGTGAGATACCGCCCTCACGAAGGATCTCGGAGAGGAGGCTGACACTTATTTCTTGCTTAGCGAATTAGGTATCCTGACGTGGTTAGTTCCTCTGACCATGAATGCGTGATCCGGCCTGGTATACGGCCCTATGAATCCAATCTCCTTCAATCGTTTGATTAGATCTCGGCGGGATATTGGAGTAAGCCTATTCAACAACAGGAACAGACTCATGAGAGAAGCTGATAGTATGACCTCCAATAAGTGGGATTGTATAGCCTAACTTAATCCCTAAAAGCACCCATTCTTCAATGACTGAGATAAGCTCCTTGCGTGCCCCTTCAACTGTCTTACCTGTAGCCCACGCGCCTGGGAGTTCTGGGACTGAGACGAAGATGGGTTCTTCTTCACCTTCGAGGGTCTTATAGACCGCTCTTTCTAAGGCTGCCTCAACGTACTCAGAGAACATACATTTTTCTAAATGACCTGGAGAGATTTAGTCTTTTCCCGAATCCGATGAGCCCCCGACAGACAGAGCCATATGCAGACCCAGCTGATAAGAGAACCTGGAGAGCAAGACCATGAGGGCTTCTTGAGCAATGCGTGAGTAAGGCAATGATACTGATTACCAGCTACTAAAGCCTCAAGCATTGTAGTACCACTAGTCTAAAAGGCGATGACTCTTCGAGAGCCTGGCAAAAAGATGGAAGATACCCTATCCCATCTTTTCCACATGCACTGAGTTCAGGAAATTAGTTGTAGTATCCCATGGATAAGTAGACCTCACCATAATCTGAGTCCTGTTCAAATCGAAGGTCGGGCAGTACATCGCCAGATAAGTCTTAGAAGTAGCCAAATCCCTAATCTCAAAGTCACAGGTGCCTATCGCGCCCCTGGTCCCATCGATATCGCGGGTGGCAGTCTGTATATTCGAGGTGCCGTTGATAGAGGCCAGGCTCTGCCTGGCGCCGGATTCCAGGCTCTCTGCAGAGGTCTGCATCAGGTCTTTGTCGTAGCTGGCGATGGTCAGCTGGATATACTGCGAGATGCCTGTCTTGTTGGTGATGGTCAGGGAATGTACAATGCTTTTCTCACCGCCCAGTGACTCCTTTTGCTCAAGCCCTTTCATAGAGATCTTATAAGCGCTCTGGGGAAGTCCCAGATCAAAGCTGATACTATAGGGTCCAGTGGTCACCTTGATCTCAGAAGCACAAGCGGTGCCAACCAGGACGATGCATATCAATAGACTCAAAACTTTGCCATCCATACAGGTCCCCTCTTTTTAATGATCGGTTAGGGCAACCAGAAAAAAGCCTTTCGCTAATCTCTCAGCTGAAAGGCGACGGCTCTTCAAGATCTTCACTTATGAGGGCAGAGCGCTCCCGCTAGCTCTGTGTCCTGTAGCCCTCAGGATTCTGAATCTGTGGCAAATAAGAATAATAAAAAAGAGGCGTCAGGGAGGATGACCACCCCTGATTATCCTAAGTCACGGCATTGGGGGGAAATCCGGACAGTTACATGACGACATATTCCCAGAACCGAACCCCTTGCTGAACCATTCCACGCGCTGGGCGGATGTGCCATGTGTGAATGAGTCAGGCACGACGTAGCCTTGTGACTCCCTCTGGAGGCGGTCATCGCCCACGGCGCTGGCAGCATTCAGACCAGACTCCAGGTCGCCGCTTTGGAGTATCAGGTCATGGCGTGATGAGCGATTGGCCCATACCCCGGAATAGCAGTCGGCCTGAAGCTCCAGTTCCACTGACAACCTGTTCGCCTCTGCATCGCTTGCCTGGTTCATCATCTCATCCGCGTACTCCATGGTCCCGACAAGGGTCTGGACATGGTGACCGACCTCGTGAGTGATCACGTACGCCTTTGCGAAGTCGCCTGGAGCCCCTAAGCTCTCATTGAGGTCGTTTAAAAAGCTGAGGTCAAGATAGATCTTCTGGTCGCCGGGACAATAGAAGGGGCCTACTGAGGCACTGGCCAGGCCACAAGCCGACTCCACGGCTCCTGTGAAGAGCACGAGAGTGGGGTCAATATAAGTGCTCCCTAGTTCCTCTTGGAAGATCTGGCTCCAGATCACTTCAGTATCGCCAAGTACCAGCGACACAAATTCAATGCTCTGGTTCTGCTGCTCCTCTGATAGCTGTGACTGACCCCCCGGTCCTGACGGGCCTTGAAGAATCTGACTTGGATTCACACCCAGAAATATAGATAGAAGCAGGATCAAGAGAAGTACGAGCCCGCCTATACCTCCCACTGCACCAATGGGAATCCCAGCCGACCTTCGGTCCTCAATGTTCCCGCTTTTCCTGCCCTCACGCCACCTCATATTTTACCTCTCTTTGGAAATGAGCTTGTTACAGCCATTCTACCCCGGACTTTGTTCATACACAGTATCTATACTTGTGGAAAGATAAATGATACCATCGGCTATGAAGCAAAGTGTGCAGTATCAAAGCTTTTGACACTGTATGCAATCCCTCAAAGGGCACAGGGAAAGATGCGCTGTTACATTAGGGGGTTGTGAGCCCAGACATGGCTGCTATAGGCGTTCACGCTTAGTTACTTATTTAGGTCAGTGATCACCAATATTAATACAGGTGTTTTATTTGAGACTGACCACAATCCTGATCCTAGTTCTCGTTCTTCTGTCCCCCGCCTTGGGACAGCCATCTCAATATTCGATATATGCACCTGGCGATGCTCCTACGCCCAAGGTTCCTTCAAGTCCAGATTCCCTGGGCCTACAAGCGCCTGAGCCCATATCTACAATTCAGACTGCCCCACAGGAGGAGCTGAGCCAGCCGCTCATGAGATCTGATGAGAGCAGTGCCAGCTCTATATCTTATTCTTATGGAGCCAGAGGAGCTTCCGGCTATGGCCAGGAGTCCGCCAGACTGGTGCTGCCAGGCGGTGCCGCGACATATAACCGGCTCTATATCTCAAGCGCTGACCAGACAACGGCTGGCGCCGACCAATACACCTACCTGCCCATATGGCTGCAGGTCTACAGAACGGGCCCAATCTGGCTCTACGAGTGGTATCCAGACGGACATCTGGATGTCAACTCTCTTGGCTATGCCTATCCTGGCTGGTATAAAAAGTGGTTCTTAGCCGATACTCCCGGCTGGCACATCATGCAGTACTACTGCAACGGCTGGAGCAACTACATCTACATATATGTCTACGGCACTGGCTACAGCCCAAGTCCCTACCCTGGACAGACTCCTGCGCCGTACTACGGCACATCCTCAGTAATACTCAGGTCGAGCTGGTTTAAGGGCTATGATGTCTACCTGGACGGCAGCCATATTGGCACCGAGGGCACTGGAGGAGATCCCTTGGATGGAGTCTATAGATTCAATGCTCCAGGGAATATGTGGCATACCATAGTGATAAGCAGAGGTGCACAGAGCTACGATGAAACAGGGACATTTGTGAGCGGCGCGACCTACAGGTTCACCCTGTGAGGTTCCGCCAACCCCTTTTATGACGAGTGCAGAACCACTGGTCCATCAGAATCAGAGGTAAGCCTCAGTGACGTACCTGCGCATCATCCTGTGGCTGTTGAAGTAGTAGGCGATCATCCCTATGGAGCCGTTCATCTTGCCGATCCATACGTCTCTCCTGTGGTAGAAGAGTGGAATGATCACATACTCCAGCTTGTTATAGAGGTCATCGAGCTCTCTTGCCCTGCGCTCCTCGGGCGATACCTGCTCGTCCGGCTCAGGACCTATAGACCAGCCATTGACTCCCTCTATCCAGCCCTCTATCCACCAGCCGTCCAGGACGCTGAAGTTGACCACTCCATTGAAGCTGGCCTTCATGCCGCTTGTGCCTGATGCCTCCTCAGGAGGAAGCGGTGTGTTGAGCCATACATCCACGCCCGAGACCATCTTTGAAGCCAGGTCCATGTCGTAGTTGCTCAGGTAGCATACCTTGATCTCATCCTTGAGGGCTCTGGCATATCCGAAGATCTCCATTATCTCCTTCTTGCCTGGAATATCCTTGGGATGGGCCTTTCCAGCCATGATGATCTGGATCCTGCCGCGGCGGCTGACCTTCCGGAGCCTGTCCAGATCTGAGAAGATCAGTGTCGGCCTCTTATACTCAGTGGCCCTCCTGGCAAATCCCAGTGTCAAGGTATCGTAATCCATGCCGATACCAGTCTGGCTGTTCACGAGATCTATCAGGGTCTTCTTGGCGCCCCTGTGTACCTCCCATATCTCCTCATCTGGAATGACCGCCACCCTCACCAGCTTCTCTGGCTCGTTGGCCCAGCCCGGCATGTACTGGTCATAGATCTTGCGGAAGCACGGGCATGTCCATGTGTAAGGGTGGACGCCGTTGGTGATT
>DATMZB010000207.1:0-5938 GCA_035560655.1 Methanotrichaceae archaeon
GACTGTAATAAAAAGAGATAAATGTCTCCAATACGATCTATATACATGGTCTCTCTAGCCGATATTCAGAATGCCGCCAGGACAATTCAGGGCAAGGCGCTTCGCACTCCTCTTGTCTATTCTCCAACCTTCAGCAGAATGACTGGCAGTGATATATATCTCAAGCTGGAGAACCTCCAGACAGGTGGATGCTTCAAGATCCGTGGAGCCACAAACAAGGTCCAGTCCCACCTATCTGAGATCGGCTCTAAGGGCGTGATTGCAGCATCTGTTGGAAACCATGCTCAGGGAGTAGCCCTGGCAGCCCTGGCTGCGAACGTGCCTGCAACAATTGTCATGCCCGTCTGGGCGTCGGTCTCCAAGCAGGAAGCCACAAGGAACTACGGCGCAGAGGTCATCCTGAAGGGAGAGAGCCTGGTGGAGAGCATCAGGATCGCTCAGGATATGGCTGCTCGGTCTGGCAGGACCTTCATCCATCCATATGACGATCCCGACATCATCGCTGGCCAGGGGACCATTTGTCTGGAGATTCTGGAAGACCTGCCCGATCTGGATGCCATAGTAGTGCCTGTTGGAGGGGGCGGGCTCATTGCAGGCATTGCAATTGCAGCCAGGGCAATAAATCCCAAGATCAGGGTCATAGGCGTCCAGGCCAGAGCCTGCCCTTCGGCCTTCGAGGCTGTCAGGCAGGGACATCCTGTGGCCGTCGATGAGGAACCCTCCATTGCAGATGCCATAATGGTCACCCAGGTTGGAGATAGCGACTTTCCGGTATTGAAGGACTATGTGGATGAGATAGTGCTTGTGGATGAGGACCAGATCGCTGCTGCAGTGCTCATGCTCCTGGAGAGAAAGAGGATACTGGCCGAGGGAGCAGGCGCTGTGCCACTGGCGGCGCTGCTGGGACAGAGCCTTCATCTCTCAAAAAAGAGCAAGGTGGCGCTGGTTATCAGCGGGGGAAATGTGGACAGCTTGATCCTTGACAGGATTCTCCGTAAGGGTCTGCTCATCCACGGCAGGCTCATGAGGCTGAATGTGGATCTGAAAGACAGCCCTGATTCTCTGGCAAGGCTGCTCGATCTCATAGCCAGGATGCAGGCAGGCATAGTCCATATCAGGCACTTCCATAACGAGAGGGACCTGCCCATGGGCTACAGCCGGGCTGAGCTGGAGCTTGAGACCCGTGGCATCGACCATATTGCAAAGATCGCAAATGCACTGAACGATGCCGGGTATCATATAGAGCTCAGGTAGAGGGCGATCTCGTCTGGAGTCTACTCATTCCGAGTCTCATCTATATTCCAGAGGGATGAAGCCCAAAGCACGTATCAGCGCCTATGCCAGCACACTGCCGGGAAATATCCTGACAGCTAAATTGCAGAAGGTCTGGGCATAATGTTAAATATTTAAATATGATAGAAGATCCTAAATGATCCGAGGAGACGGCCCATGAGTTTTCTCTTAGATCCTTTAGCGCTATTTATTCTCGGAGTAGGCCTCTACTATGCAGGCAGAAGGTTCAATCTGCTGAGGCTCTCAAAGATCACGATTGGTCTTCTCATTGTGCTATGCTTTATCTCATTTAGCACGCTGCTTTATCTAGATATTTTCAAATGCACGCTTCCAATATGCAATCGCACCTCAGCGCTATACGACTGCTCCGACTGCTCAGGATATGTGAGCGGCTCTGAGTTCATGCTGCATACCCATGGGCCCTGGATTGTAACTGGAATCAGTCATGAATCTTTTCCATTGCCCATTGTGGTCATCATCTTTCTCATAATCTATCCGGCATCTATCTATCTGGGATATGCTTCTTCACTTCTGTATTCTAAAGGAAAAATAAAGATATCCGAAGGGTCCTGGTCATATGATGATGTGATGAGCAGGAGGAATATTTCCTGGGATGCAAAATACTCGATAGCCCGGTACCCGGATCATCAAAATGACGTCGCCGATCTAAAGCAGGCCGTAAAAAAAGCAATCGATGATCTCGGCGGCATAGGGCGTTTCGTCAAGCCCGGCGACAAGGTCCTGATAAAGGCGAATATCTGCGGAGGCACGCCTGATAACATCGCAAGCTACACCTCAAAGGATCTTGTGGGACATGTCGTGGACCTCGTCATCAAGGCCGGAGGCAGGCCTGCAGTCTGCGATGCTGATATGATATGGACCAAGTTCTGGGAGAACGCAAGGGAGATGGGCTGGGATAGATGGGCCAAAGAGCGGGATGTGGATCTCATCAATCTCTCTGATACTGAGCTTGTGTACTTCGACTTCGGAGAGGGCACCATATTTCAGGATAATGAGAGGCCTAATAAAGAGATCGTATCCAAAAGGCTGCTCGATGCCGATGTCATAATATCCATACCCAAGATGAAGACGCACCTCTACACAGGCGTGACTCTGGGCATGAAGAATATGTACGGCACGCTGCCCATGATGGATAAGGCCCAGTACCACAAGAAAGGGATAGATGAGGTCATATACTGGATAAATCGGGCCTTCACTCCAACATTGACAGTAGTTGACGGCACCGTAGGCGGTGAAGCAGTCGGTCCTTTGTCAGTGACTCCAGTTGAGTTTAACACAGTTGTGGCCTCAAACAATGTGGCACTGGCAGATGCCGTATCATCGAAGCTCATGGGGTTTGACCGTCCCTTTGAGGAGATCAACCATCTGAAGCTTGCAAAAGAGGGCGGGCTTGTCACGGGCGGTCAGGTCGGGCTGGAGCAATCCGCCTCTGAGATGATAAGAGACCTTCAGCTGCCCGAGAACTCCAAAGACGGCATGTGGGTTCATGCAGATAGCGGCGTCGTAGATGATTATAAGAACTTGATGGAGAACCTGCTGGCAATCCCCTACATGGATACCTTCTTCAATATAGGAGCTGACTTCCTGCTCTTCGATGCCGCCAGAATACCGCTTCTGAAGTATGTCAATAATGCGATCCTCCAGCTCCTCTATGAGGCCCCCAGGCGCCTGGCCGGAATGACGCGGGAGACGAAGGGCAGCAGGCAGAGGATGAGGATAAACACAGCTACTTTCTCAATGTTTGCAGCTCTATCTCTGTATTTCTTTATCACTAAAGGCTACCTCGGACAGGTGAGCTCTAAATTCAGCATATCGTTCTATTTCATGCTGGGACTCATGCTGGCGCTCGTGGTTGGAGTGCTTTTTGCAAGGATGATGAAGACGAGGCACCTCCAGATACTGGCTTTATCCTCGCTCGTAACAGCATATATTGTAGAGGGCATTGCCACACGTGCACAGTGGTGGGATTATTATGAGTTCATCAACAATTACAGCCCTCGAAGTATTAGCCTGGTTCATTCCACGATCTTTACGATGCCTGATCTGCCAGCTCCACCGCGCTTTGCCTTGTTCATCATACCCATCTTCATAATCTCTGTCATAGGCATATCATATTTCCTCAGAAGCTTCTTTGAATACGTCGGCCTGGGTGGGACCAGGTTCAGGCTTATACCATACACTGTGACTCTGATTGCTCTTGTGACATTCTTGACATTTGAGGGCTACCTCAGTGAGATAGGGACTGATACATGGATTCAATATATGATTGTCATCTATGCCGCTTTTGCAGTTATTGGTCTATATTTCAATTACAAGCAGACCACTGATTGGAACCTCGCTCTCACAATAACTGCAGTTGCAGCAGGCGGAGTGATGGAGCTTCTGGGTGGACAGCTATCTCTCTGGGTATATCCGGGCATCCTGGAAACAAAAATCCTCCACATGCCTATCTTCGTGAGCTTCACATGGGCGCTGAACATATGGGCTGCATGCGGGCTTGCAATGATCCTTGGAGCCGACATCAGCGATGCATTTGTAGATACAGAGGAGGCCTTTGATAAAGGAGATCGATATGATTGGTGCAACAAGGGCAATGCCCTCAAAGACCAGGACAGGTACTACGAGGCGATAGAGTCTTATGAGAAGGCAATTGAGATCGATCCCCAGTTTGTAAAGGCATGGTATGGTAAGGGCACAGCCCTCGCAAGCCTGGGGGATTTCAAAGGGTCTCTGATCTCTTATGATGAGGCACTTAAGATAGATCCCAAAAATGCTGAAGTTTGGGGTCACAAAGCTGATGCTCTGCAGTACATGGGCAGGCTCGATGAAGCAGTCAATGCCTATAATGAGGCCATCAGGATTGATCCGGGAGACTGCGACCTCTGGATAGACAAGGCCCTTGCAGTTCAGAGGCAGGGCAAGTTCGAAGAGTCCCTGGAGATTTATTACCAGGCCATTGAATCTGTCCCGATATATGAGACTGAGAAGCTCGCTGAGCTCTGGGATTTCAGAGGGTTTGCAGGCGTTGACAGTGCCGGTATCAATGGTCATGAGATGGGTGCATATGAAAATGCCATCAGAGATTTTGATAAAGCTATAGCTTTGAGTACTAAAGATGATATCGGCAGGTTCTGGGTTGCCGCTGCCTGGTGGGGCAAAGGCAGTGCACTGGCGAAGCTTGGAAGATACGAAGAATCTCTGGGAGCATTTGACAAGCTGGATCTGTACTCAGAGAACAATGCCCTTGCCTGGAGCGATAAGGGAGATGCATTCCAGGTCCAGGGAAGACATGACGAGGCCATCAGAGCTTATGACAGGGCAATTGTGCTGTACCCGGACCTTATCAGGGCTCAGAGCGTTCACAGCGTTCAGAGCATCCAGGCCCATACTGTATGGGAGGATACTCTATACAAGTTCATGGCCCAAACATGGAAGGGAAAAGGGGATTCTCTCTTCAGGATCAACAGGCGCTATGAGGCATTTAAGGCATATGAGCGGTCCAAAGAGATCCTGGAGAAGTATGTCAGGAATTCAGATGCCTTGTCAGGCAAAGGTTACCTCCTCTCGGAGATGGGCTTTTATGAAGAGGCCCTAGAAGCTTATGATAAAGCTATTGAGGTCGCTCAATCATCGTCATCTTCTCAAGTCCCAGTATTGCTGGCTAAGGCCTGGACAGGAAAAGGGAATGTTTTTTCCCGCACAGGAAGGGATACCGAAGCGCTTGAAGCCCTGGACAAGGCTTTAGAGATAGATCCCAGCTATGCTCCTGCTCATGAGAGCAAGGTATCTGAAGCCAGTCCAGGCCATGAAATGGTTTGGCAACACAGAGGAATGATACTGCGTATGATATGCTTATATAATCAGTTACTACCCTCTGAATGAGGACTGGCGAACGTCTGATCAAGGCCAGACGACTCTGGACTGAAGCAGGAGCGATCCATGTCAGAAGCGATACTGGCTATAAAAGTGGATCTTGGTGTTTCCCCCCGCCTTGCCCACCTCAGGCATGTCAGACCCGCTGTCGCTGGATTGAGTCTATAGTGCAGAGCCGAAGGGAACTTTTGCCCTGTTCTTCCTGATGAAGTCATAAGCTTAGCAATTCAGAAGCTAGATCGCCCGGAAAGGCCAGATTTATACATTATAACCTCCAATTATATCTGGTAATTTTTGCGTCGGACGGTATAGATGGGTGAGAAGATAGACCGGCCACGGGCATCGCTTCTGATCCTTATCCTGCTGTCATTAGCACAGCTGATGATCGTCCTGGATTTCTCAATAGTCAACGTTGCTTTGCCCTCTATCCAGTCACAGTTTCATCTAACTCCTACAAAACTTCAATGGGTGGTGAGCGCTTATGCACTGTCCTTTGGCGGCTTCCTGCTCCTGGGCGGCAGGGCCTCTGACCTATTCAACCGCAAGATGGTATTCCTGGCAGGGCTGGTAGTCTTCTCATTAGCTTCTTTGGTTGGAGGTCTTGCCACATCAGCAGTCATGATCTTCATCTCCCGTGCGGTGCAGGGGATCGGTGCTTCCATGCTCTCTCCGTCTGCTCTCTCGCTCATCACCACCACATTTTCTGAAGGGGGCGAGAGGAACCGGGCACTTGGCATATTCAGCTCAATGT
>DATMZB010000208.1:0-7108 GCA_035560655.1 Methanotrichaceae archaeon
CAGCACTGCTGTCCAAAGCCGTGCTCGACCCTGGCATAGGCTTTGGCTATGCGACCGGGCTGGCCCGACACTGTGCCCGGGTTGACGGATACTCCCTTGCAGGTGGTCTTCATCAGCCCCCAGAGCAGGTCGTCCGGGCCCTCCTTCTCTGTGCCCTGCCTCTCCTCGAAGATGTAGATGCCGCCCCAGTCATAGGCGTCATCGCCCTTGAATATGGTCGATCGCAGCATCCGGTTCATGTCAGAGTAGGGCTGCTGCTGGACTACTGTGACGTTCTTGCCTCCCAGGTCCAGGGAGACGTTGTAGCTCCATAAAGGATAGGTCTGCATAGATCCAAGAGCAGGGGATGCCAGGACCAGCAGCGCCAGCGAGACTAGAAAGGCTGCTGATTTGCACCTCATTTTACTGGACTTCATCCATAGACCCAATGGATGCCGGTTAGATAATACTTGCGTAACCAAGGCCGATACAGCCAGGTTTCGAGGCGATCTATGTCTGAACGCTAAAAAAGGAAGAGGTAGACCTATAAGATGGAGCTCACGGCATTGCTCCATTTATAGGTCTGATTATGGGTGAATACTTTCCGGCTAGCTGCCGACATTGAACTGCATGCCGTCACTCCATGGCCCGTATCCTGCACTGTTAAACGTCCGGACCCACCATGTGTACTCTCCGCTGCTCAAAGTTAGAGCTGGAGTTACTGAGCATGTAGAGCCGGATGTCACCTGATCTGAAGTATACCACTGCTTGAGGACATTTCCTGAAGGCCAGTTGACCCGCAGGCAATAGGGTGTGCAGTTTTTCACTGCCTGGACGTGGGGAACACCTACGCGTATATGCATGAGCCAGGGCAAAAGCATGACAGATAATAGGAATGCTATCGTATCATCAAACGCAGCCTGGAACGCCAGATAAACGATAGCCTCTGGCTCATGTTAATTTATCTTTACAGGCCTGTCAATTTTTCTTTACAGCTCTGTCAAGTTATCTTTACAGCTTGAGATAGCCTGGTCCCCGGTGCCTGCATAGGCTTTCATCTTCAGGCGCAAATTGGGCATATGCAAACCTGATCCCATCATACTTCTGCGGCAGCATTAAGCCTATCTACATAGGTGTTCCCCATATCAGTGGAGGGCATTTCAGACAATATGCAATCGATGCCAGAGAGCAGTTTGATGGATCAATTGACAGCATATCTCATGGCACTTCATGGATGTCGAATATATGCCTAATCTGATGCCATAATCCTCTTGCTGTAGCTATTGCCTAGACGTGGAGATGTTCCCCCCAGCAGGGGGGGAACACCTACGCATATATGCATGAGCTAGGGCAAAAGTATGATGGGCAATAGGAATGCTATTGCATCATCAAACGGCCGCTTGCCAGCGTTTGCATTTTGTCTGAAATGTTCCCCGGGGCCGCGTTTCTGGACCAAGTCCGCCAGCCTTGAGACTAGCGCAGGGCACACTGCACCGCCCAGAAAGAATGCTGCGGTTATTCTTTGACTGGCGCTCTCAACCTGAAGCTCTATAGAGTATCTACCCCAGATGGGTTTAGGTATGAGAGCTTTGAGGTGTAGCCTAGAACGCCAGAAAAACGATAGCGTCTGGCTAATGTCAATTTATCTTTACAGGCCTGTCAATTTTTCTTTACAGCACTGTCAATTTATTTTTACAGTTTGAAATGGCCTTGGAGCATAGCGTTCCCATAGTATGAGATCTTGGAGTAGTTGGCCTTGAGACTAACGCAGGTCATAGAGCACGGCCCGGAAAGCTATGGCTGTTCTTCCAGGATTATTGCCCTCAACCTAAAGCTCGATAGGATGTTCCCAAATTGGTGCACTTTGGGCCGTTGCCTTGACCATTGCCCAGTCCACAGCCTGGGGCATATGGCGGGGCACGCGGCACAGCCCAAAAGATAAAGGGCGATCGAACAAAGGGCGATCAACCCAGAAAGCTCAATTTAAATTTTATCAATCTTGGCAGTCTTCACGAACTGCTCATTGAGGCTCTCATTGCTGAAGTGCCCCACTATGGCGAAGAGCTGATCGGTTCCTGTGGCGTCAGTGGATATGGACACCATGCCTCCCCAGCACTGCTGTCCAAAGCCGTGCTCGACCCTGGCATTGGCCTTGGCTATGAGCCCGCCCTGGCCTGATATCGTGCCCTGGTCGATCATTATGGCCTTGCAGGTGTTCTTCATAAGTCCAAAGAGCAGGTCTGCCGGGCTTTCTCTCTCAGTTCCCTGGCGCTGCTCGAAGAGGTATATCCCGCCCCAGTCGTAGGCGTCATCGCCCTTGAATATGGTAGAGCGCATCACCCGGTTCAGCTCAGAGTAGGTCTGCTGTGGAGCTACTGTGACGTTCTTATCTCCCAGGTCCAGGGAGACGTTGTACTGCCATAAAGGATACTTCTGCATGGATCCGAGAGCCGGGGACGCCAGGATCAGCAGTGCCAGTGAGATCATGAGGGCTAATAATTTGCATCTCATTTTATAGGACTTCATCCATAAACCCAATGGACGCCGATTAGATAATACTTGCGGGATCTGGGCTCTCGGTACAGGCGGATTGAAAGTATTGGAGCATGTGATCGCATGCAGCGGCCCCTGGTTTAAATACTGGGCAATTGAGATGCGAACCATCCTGATCGAAAGCTTTTTTATTCGGGACCCACTTTGGTAAATGGAATGAAAGAAGAAGCAGGAAGTAAATTAGAGCAGCTTAAAAATAAAATCGACTTGGACGACCTGGACCTTGGCATAGAGACGCCCTCAATGGACGTGAAGGAGTACATTAGGGTGCTGCGACTTGCCAGGAAGCCGAGCAGGGAAGAGTTCACTATGATCGCCAAAGTCTCTATGGCTGGAATTGCCCTCATAGGGATGATTGGCTTCGTGCTCTACGCTTTGCTCACTGAGCTGCCCAAGTCATTTTAAAAAAAGGGTGGCTCGCCAGAGCTTCAGACTTTTTCAGCCTTGTTGAGAGCCCTCAGAGTTGCTCCGAACTCGGACTCGATTATGCCTGTGGCGCCCATGGTCTTGGGATGAAGGTCTATCTCCACTACTACGTGGTCGTGTCCAAGATCGCGCAGGGGCTTGACCTGTCTCGGGCCGTTTGTAACTGAGAAGAGCTCCATTCCGCTCAGGCACGACATGGGCACGGCATGCGGTACGCCGGAGATGACTGCAAAGTCGTAGCCCTTTGATGAGAACTTCTCTATAGCCTTGCCTGCTATTGGATACTCATCAAGGCCGCCTATGAGGCTGAATTTCACTCCTCTATTCTTTAAATCCCTGGAAATATTTCCTGCATCCTTTCTGACCTTTGGCAGGCCCAGAGACTCATCGAGGTTGGCCAGTGTATCCACCTGATCTCCAGCGACTTCTACTACTGCAGCAGTGATATCTGCGAACATGTAGGCAGTCTCTTTCTTGGCGTTCAGAATATTGAGCCCTTTTTTCCCTGATTTTATCAGCTCCAGAAGCCTTGAAGCCGCCTGGTACTTCAAGTCGCCGCGCTCCGGTGCCAGGTACTCGCTGCTTGCGGCTCCATAGCGTCTCTCAACCTCGGTGGCCTTCTCAAGCAGATTCTTCTGGCGTTCGAACTCTGCAGAGTCTATCAGGCCCAGGTCCCGTGCAGCCTCAAGGGTGATTATCACGCCTTTGGTGTTATCGCGATACCCGGCATGGACCTCCACCTCAAGCACCGGTATGTCCAGGCCGGCGTCCAGAACGGACTGATGCAGGTCCTCGCCTATGATCATGCTGCTGCAGGTCCCGCATATCGCCATGACCTCCGGTTTGAAGAGCTCGTTTGCCCTCTTCAGAAGCCTGGTTAAAGGCTCCTGGCCTCCAAAGACGAACCCGGCCTCATCGAGGGCAGTGGTCAGCACTCTTACTCCATCTTCCTCAAGGAGCCTGGCATGCTTGAAGCAGCACCCGCTTGGGCCGTGAAGAATGACTACATCTGCGCCGAGATCACGCAGCGTGTATAGAGCTGCAACTATAGAACTCGGCCTTGGATGAATTACCTGTAAATTTTGAAAATCGCTAGACATCATATCACCTGAAACATTTGACGCACGATACCAGCCTCTCATGGCCGCCGGATCTGGCCAGGTCCTGGCCAGTGGATAGGTTTCTGGCTGTATCCGCCTTCAGCTCCCCTGCATAGGGTTTCAGCCTATCCCCAACCAGCACCAGCAGGCCTATCTCCTGGCGACGGCGCCTGAGGAGCTCCACCAGGCATGGCACATCCATCCCCTCGCATACAGTCTCGGACTCCTCCCCAACCACCAGTGCCAGGCTGCCGCTTCCGCCTGAAGCAAGATCTAATGCCTTCTCCACACCTGAGACCTTAAGCCCGGAGTTAGAGTTATCATAAACGGTGATGCCTCCTGATGAGGTGACCTTCATCCTGCCGCCAAACCCGTCAAACCCCCTGATACCTGAGGCCACGTCCTCAAGGCCCATTCCGAAAGCCAGTGCCGCGGCCGCAGATCCGGATAGCGCATGCTCATAGCTTGAAAAGTCCAGGCCAGAGCCAAGCTCAATTGGAACTGTTTCTGAACCAAGACTCAGGCAATCCCGCTCTGCCTGGACACGGCCTCCCGGCCCAAACGGCATCTCAGAGGAGATCTTTACACCTGGGCCGCAGATGAGCTTCATTTCTGGCCTGGCCAGAGATGCCATCTGAAGCTTGGCAGTGCTGGCCCACATGGCCCCTTTTCCTATCAGATAATCGCCGTCTAAGCTGGTGATCAGGCCGTAATCTGCAAGCCCTGTTCCGCCCAGTGAGACCTCACACACAAAAGCGCCCGCCCCGTTGGACTCGGCAGACTCAAGCGCAGGTATGACGTTTCCAGGGGCGATGCTCAGTCCCGATTGGACCCGCCTGCAAGAGCCGTTCTCCCAGATCTCTATGCCGCGAGTGGTATGGGAGACAACCCTCTTCTGCATCGACAGGACCCTGGATAGGAGGAGGGCCGTGGTTGTCTTTCCCCTGGTGCCTGTGATCTCAAAGACCGTCATGCCCGCGCTCAGGATCTCGCCCACCGCCTGGTGATGGGTGATAACCTTGATCCCAAGCCTCCTCGCCTGGGCCAGGGCAGGGTTTCCGGGCCACAGGTGCACAGGCGCCACCACCAGGTCGTAGCCCTCCATCTCCTGTGTGTGGTGATATACCTCCAAGGCATGGGCAGATATGCCCTGGTCGACCATGCGCTCTGCTATGACTGCAGCGCCGTGAATTGTATCCAGCACCGCCACTTTTACTGGAGTGCTTCCTCGGCCCGGCGATAAGCAAGATTTGCTATACATTCATCAGCGCCCAATGGTTGAGCGCAGAAGACCTCTACATCCGCGCCATTCAGCTTGATAATGGCCTTCCCGTCACCGTTTATGCCCAGCTCCCTCGGTATGTCCTGGGTGGTATGGACCCCGTGTGCCAGGAAGAGGGGGAGGGCTATGATCTTCTTCACCATGGTTCCTTCAAAGCTCTGGAGGCCCTTTGGGATGTCCGGCTGGTTCATGTTCAAGTAAGCGGTCCTCACCGGCCCGGGATGAGCTTTGCTGATCATACCAGCCATAGACTCTATCAGCTCCTTGTTATAGGGCAGAGTAGAGCCATGGCCCAGTATGAGTATGCCTATGTCTTTCCCTACATCACTCATGGGTAACACCAATGTTACTTTTCTTCGCTCCCGTGTTAAGCCTGGATGGGAATCATAAGTAATAAATCCTTTCGGATCATTGAGCCGAATCCCGGGTTTGGGAGTGGGACTCATGATGTTATCCAGGTCGGGCATGGGGGGTATGATATTCCTGGCGATCTTGGCTGCCCAGATGGCGACGGTGATGATAGCCTGCGGCGAAGAGACTTTCATCAACACCAACCTGCCATACGCCATTGGAAACAACACCATGCTGGTGGTCGAGGATGCCGATCCACGGACGGGGATGATCTGGGCCCAGATATTTAATAGAAGCGATCTGACCTGGTCAGGGGTTCTCAGGGTTGGGGAGAGCTACAACGGCAGCAGAGGCAGCAACTTCACAGTCACCGATGTATATGCTGGCGGAGACGGCTACCTGGTTGGGTTGAGGCTTGAGGGAAAAATAGGAGATACCTCGCCTGTCCATAGCATCCCCCTCAATGGCAGCAGCGCAGCAAAGCAGAGGCCGGAGATGACGGCTGCACAGGCACTGCCTGTCGTGGCGCTGCTCGGGTTGGCGATCCGGCGGAGGCCTAGCTGAGTTTTTAGGCAAAGCTCACGGCCCGAAGTGCTTCTCGAATACGGGCCTGATATCAGCCGGCTGCTCGATTACAAATGTATCCTCCATGGCCCGGAGCTTCCTGACATTCTCTGCGTCTTCCTTTCTTATTCGAAGCTTCATCTCGCTTCCATCTGGGAGCCTGGTTGTAACTATGCCCTCCTGGTAGTCGCAGGGCATTATATAGACAGGGCAGAAGGCCTTCTGGCCCATGATGGCAGCATTGGTGAGAAGTGTGTCTGCAAGGCCAAGTGTGATCTTGGCTACGGTGTTGGAGGTTGTTGGGGCCAGTATGAGGAACTCATACCTCTTTACCTGGAGCTGGCCCGCGAGGAACGGCGAGTTTGAGTTGATCTCCACCCAGATCTTGTCAAAACTCTTCTCCAGGTCATTGAAAAGCTTGTAGTACTTGACCACCTGCTCTCCTGCCTTGGATACAAAGACCCGGATGTCCACGCGGTCTTCATACTGGTGCTTGAGCTCCTTCATGACCTCTACAGTCTCTACTATCTTATCACCGCTGCCGGTGATCCCCCAGGCCACCTTCCTACGCGAAGCCCTCTTTGCCATAGCCTAAATTTTATCATCCGGAGATGATCATCTTTTCTATAGATCAGGGAGACCCTCTTATCGGCCTGAGCCATTCTATGGCATCGCCAAACCTCTTCACTGTCTTTCGAAGGCTGCGGAAGCCCTCCTCATCCTTCATGGTTCCATCCAGGGTATCCTTTGACCAGAACGTCGCGCCCAGGTTTGCGCCAAAAGATCCGCCGCCTACAGGGATCATCTCGCTGATGACATAAAAGGCCAGTATCTGCTGTATGGCCAGCTCCTG
>DATMZB010000209.1:0-3822 GCA_035560655.1 Methanotrichaceae archaeon
AATGCAATATATATCATCTGACAGCTCCTCAAGCGACTTCCCGCTAGTCTCTATGCCCAGGATATAGGTGACTGCCAGAGCCATGACGCAGCCTACGGCTATGACTACAAGCAGCGCCGATAACCCTATGGATGACTTGAGGATTGGAACAGTGACCAGACCGACCATGGCCCCAAACTTGGCTGCAGCTGCGGCCAGACCGTGGGCTGTGGCCCTAAGATGGGTGGGGAAGATCTCAGCAGGAATAATAAATGTGGTGGCGTTTGGACCCATATTCATGAAGACATTGAAGATCACGAAGCCTCCAAAGATGATGAATATGGAATAAGGCCCTTTTGAAAGCATGGCCAGTATCATGAGGCCGACTATTATGCCAGCGAACCCCAGCTTCTGGAGCCTGAGCCTTCCAACCCTCTCTACGAGCAGCAGGTTTAAGGCAAACCCAATGATCAGGAACAGATCCAGGAATGCGGCGCCTTTGATCTCCAGGAATGACTCGGATATGGGGTCCAGGGTCACGGCATCTTTGTAGAGCATATACCCAAGTATGAGCGGAGTGAAGACTCCAATGCCATAAGTGGCGATGTCCATGAGGAACCACGGGACCGTAGCCAAAAGAGTCTTGTTGAGATAGCGCGGAGACAAAAGCACCTTGAGTCCAGCCTCTTTATCCCTGTCCTCCCATGCTATGCCCTCATTCTCCGTCTCTTTAAGGCTTGCGAGCACCTCTCCAGCATTTGGCACAAGCTTTCTTACCACTTCTTCAGCCTTGTGAGGGTTGCCATGCTCCATATACCATCTGGCGCTCTCAGGAATCTTAGCTCTAAGAATCATGATCGCAACAGCTGGAACTGCACCTGCAAAGAGCATAAGCCTCCAGTTGTTCAGGCTCGGGTGAACCCATAATACCAGCAGGCCTATCAGAGCTGCAGTCAGCATTCCCAGGGCCTGGAAAGAGAATGCACCTATGAGCATTTTTCCTCTTATCCTTCTTGGCATGAACTCACAGACGTAGCTCGCACATATGGGATAATCAGCACCAAGTCCAATTCCAAGCAAGAACCTGAAGGCTATGAGAGAATAGATGTCCCAGGCAAGGGAGCTCAATACTGCAAAGACTATGAAGAACAGGAGATCCACTATATAGATGGCCTTTCGGCCCCACCTGTCTGTGAGCCTGCCACCAATCACGGCGCCGAACATTGACCCGAAGACTGCAGCGGCGCCCAGAGCTCCAATCATGAATGGACCTGGATTTAGGTCTGCAATGATCAAAGTGAGGGCTATGCCTATTACAAAGAAGTCAAAGCCGTCCAGAAAGATGCCCATGGCCGAGAGCAGCCAGATTCGAAGGTGAAGGGAAGTGATCTCAGATCTATCCATCAGCTCGTTCATGCATTGATGGGAGCTGGCCATTGCATAGCGATTTTTATAATTAGAGCAGCCTTTGGGGTCATCCAGCTCGCATGCCGTCATTGAAGCCAATGTCCTTTCATCCCTCCGGTGTGTAGGTTCCACCGACCAACTGGGAATAGCCTACTACCTCAATATCCTTTTGGCCGGGGCCCGTGGAATCACATTCTCTCCGGCATAGCAACATCCAATAAAAAATTAAACTCGTTACAACCGCTCAGATGGACAGTTCCACTGAGAATTGAACTGATGAGCCATATCCTGATGGCTCAGTGCTTCTTCGACCAGCTCCATAACTTCAGAGATTGTACTAATAGTGACTATCAGCCTGAGAGTCAGGCCACGTGAACCTTGCGCGTATGTGGATTCCAGCCCTAGTTGAGCTCAATTAACTCAACTATAGTGTTTGCCAAACGATTTAGGCTTGGCAAGATAGGACCAAATATGAGTTGAGTCATCTTTTTATATTAGCTCTATGCCTGCGCTTTTGGGGCAGTTGCCCCCCTGACCCCCTCTGGGGGGAACATTTCAGACAATACAGAATTTAGGCTTTAGCCTTCCCATTGCATCCGACCATCTCTAACTACAATAGCCTTTTCTCTGCTTCTGCCCAGGCTATTTAGAAAGGATCTCGATACAAATGACTTAAAGGCATGGCGGCCTATCTGCCTCATGCCATTGAAGGAGGGATGAAAGATGAAATGTACATATGCTCTGGCATTTACGCTGCTCATGATGCTGTTGCTCTCGGCTTTTGCAGACGCGAGCGCATCAGAGCCGCTGAAAAAAAGCGAGATACAAACAACAGCCTTGCCATCAAGCGATGCAGCCATCAAGATAGCCGGAGGCTTTGCTCTGACCGGGAATCAATCCTCGCTTGATGCGCCTGCTATGAAAGGCGCAAGGCTTGCAGCCAAGGAGATAAATGCTGCAGGCGGGGTACTTGGACGACCTCTGGACCTGGTGGTACGCGACAGCCGTTATAATCTGACCAAAACTGCAGAGATGGCCAATCAGTTCATAGAAGAGGACCGTGTCATATCAGGCATAGGGTTCTCAGATACGGACTCAGTCCTGGCCGCCGGCCCCATCTTCCAGAAAGCCGGCATTCCATTCATCACAGTGGGAGCCAGCTCGCCCAAGATCCCTGATCAGATCGGGGATATGATATACCTGGCATGCTTCGGCGATAATGTGCAGGCGGCTGCGGGTGCAGAGTATGCCTCCAGGAACTTCGGCAAGAGCGCATACCTTCTTTTTGACAGGAGCAATGAGTATACAGTGCTCCTCGCAGGCTATTTCAAGAGCAGCTTTGTTGAGCTTGGCGGAAACATTGTGCTTGAGGATTCATATGCTAACGACAATGCTGACATATCAGAGCAGATCTCTAGGCTCAAGAGACTGCCCAGCCAGCCTGACTTCTATTATATCGCAGCAATGCCAAATAACGTTGGCTCAGTCATCAAGCAGTTCAGGGATGTGGGATTGGACCTCCCTATAGTCGGCGGCGACGGCTACGATACACCTGATCTGGTGAAAACTGCAGGCCGTGCTTCTAATGGTGTCTTCTTCAGCACCCACTGCCTGATGGATGCCGAGAAAGGCGATGAGGGCATAAGGAATTTCATAGCCGCATATAACAGAGAGTATGGATATAACCCAGAGAATGCATTTGCAGCACTTGGATACGATGCATTGAGGCTAATGGCCGATGCTATTGGACGTGCAGGATCCACAGATCCAGAGGCAATCCATAAGGCCATCCAGGAGACCAGGGATTTCCGTGGCATAACAGGCAATATCAGCTACCTCAATGGCACGCACGTGCCCCAGAAAGGCGTGACCATCATCGCCGTCAAAGATGAGAGCTTCACTCTGGGGGCCGAACTTGTTCCAAAGGCAGTTCCTGCACCATGAGTAAGAGCCTGAGAAGCTGACTGGAAGGGCTTTCCTGAGAGATAAGTGAACTGGATCTGGGCTCTGGCCGGCAGAGCCTTCATCCAGGAATTGCCTTTTTATGAGACAGATTTATTCCCTATTCTCTAAGGCTTTCGCCCGCATACCAGGAAGCAGGTGTGGCAGGCAAAGAAGCGACCTGCTTCATCGAGGGCCTTCACCTCAGAGATCCAGTCATCAGCATCTTTCCTGGAGATCAGATTCAAAGATGCAGCCTGGCTGGCGTTCCTCGCCAGGTCCCAGATTTTATCTGCAACCTCGAAGTCTGTGACCATCAGCACTCTTGGGTCTACTTTGACAGCCTTGAGGCCGCACTGAACAAAGAATGTATATAGATATCTTCCAATCCAGCCGCTTCTGAAGTTATCGCAGAAAAGGTCCAGCACTTTTCGAGTCACCCGGCGGTTGCTGGAGCTGACAGCAAAGGTTCCCCAATCAGGCTCGAAGGCCATT
>DATMZB010000210.1:0-2605 GCA_035560655.1 Methanotrichaceae archaeon
CCCATATAGCGCTCATGAATGCGGCCAGGCCGAAGAGAGGGGTCTGGAGGACTTTCTTCACCAATATGCCTGACCGAAATATGGGGTCCGGGAAACGCCCTATCTAAATTAAAAAAGGAGGTATGAAATTGGCTGACACAGCAAAGACAGCTTCTCTGCAGGAAGAAACCAGGATTTTCAACACCCCGCAGTGGATAGTAGAGCAATCCAATGCATATAAGTGGATGCAGAAGAAGGGCTTCAAGACTGAGATGGAGATGCGTGAGTGGTGCTCCACGAACTACGTCAAGTTCTGGGATGAGATGGCCAAGGAGTTCGCTGATTGGTACCAGCCCTACACTCAGGTTCTTGATGAATCCGGCAAGCCTTACTACAAGTGGTTCACCGGCGGCAAGGTCAACGTAGTCCACAATGCCGTGGACAGGCATGCCAAGTCCGCAAACAGGAACAAGGTAGCTTACTACTTCATTGGCGAGCCAGTCGGCGACACCAGGACCATCACCTACTACGAGCTCTACAGAGCAGTCAACAAGATGGCTAACGCTCTGAAGAGTGCAGGCGTAGTAAAGGGAGACAGAGTAGTCGCATATCTCCCCATGATCCCCGAGCTGCCAATCACAATGCTCGCTTGCGCCAAGATCGGCGCCATTCACACCATAGTCTTCTCCGGATTCTCCTCCGGCGGCCTGAACAGCAGGGTCAACGATGCCGAGGCCAAGGTTGTAGTTACAGCCGATGGATTCTTCAGGCGCGGCAAGCCACTGCCACTCAAGCCCAACGTAGATGAGGCTTTGAAGACTGCACCCTCCGTCAAGAAGGTAGTAGTCGTCAAGAGAACAGGCGTAGCAGTCCCAATGACCGAGGGACGCGATGTCTATTACGATGATTTCGTAAAGAGCCAGTCCGCCCAGTGCGAGACCGCTCAGCTCGATCCAGAGGACAGGCTGTTCATTCTGTACACCTCCGGAACCACCGGCAAGCCCAAGGGTATTGAGCATGCCCACGGCGGCTATACTGTCTGCCCAGCTCAGACATCTTCCTGGGTACTGGATATCCACGATCACGATGTCTTCTGGTGCACAGCAGACTGCGGCTGGATCACAGGCCACAGCTACGTAGTATACGGCCCACTCTGTCTTGGCGCCTCAAGCATTCTGTACGAGGGTTCCCCGGACTTCCCCGACCTCGGCAGATGGTGGTCCATAATTGAGCAGTACGGCGTATCTATCCTGTACACCGCTCCTACAGCTATCAGGATGTTCATGAAGACCGGAGAGGCCTTCGTGAAGAAGTTCGACCTATCCACTATCAGGGTTCTGGCATCTGTGGGCGAGCCACTCAACCCAGAAGCCTACATGTGGTACAGGAAGAACATAGGTGCAGACCAGGCACCAATCATTGATACCTGGTGGCAGACTGAGACCGGATGCCACGTCATAGCCCCAATGGTCATGACCCCAGAGAAGCCCGGATCCGTTTGCTTCCCACTGCCCGGATTCAACACAGATATATTCGATGAGGATGCCAACTCCGTGCCACTCGGCTACGGCGGAAACATCGTCCAGAAGACCCCCTGGCCATCCATGCTCCGCGCCTTCTTCAGGGATACCGTCAGGTACCAGAAGGAATACTGGGAGATGTACTGGCAGACCAAGCCCGGCACATACCTGGCTGGAGACAAGGCTACCAGGGACAAGGATGGCTACTGGTGGATCCAGGGCAGAATCGATGATGTGCTGAAGGTAGCCGGACACAGGATCTCCAACGCAGAGGTCGAGTCCGCAGCAGTCTCTCACCCCAAGGTTGCAGAGGCAGCAGTCATCGGCCAGCCCGATGAGGTCAAGGGCGAGAAGATCGTCGCATTCATCATCCTCAGGGATGGAGTCGCAGAGAGCGATGACCTTAAGAAAGAGATATCCAAGCACGTCAGGACCGTTCTGGGCCCAGTCGCTTACCCAGATACCGTCTACTTCGTCAAGGATGTCCCCAAGACCAGGTCCGGCAAGATCATGCGCCGTGTCATCAAGGCAAAGGCGCTCGGCAAAGAAACCGGCGACCTGTCTGCTCTGGCCAACCCAGAGTCCGTAGACAACATCCCGCGCATAAACCTGTAAGCGGGATCTTCTCTCTTTTTTTATTGGTCTTTAGCACGATTCTGTTGTAGAGCGATCTGATTATTCCAAACCTTCCAATCAATGAAATGATTACAGCATTCAAAATCATTGAGGATCTGCTTAATTGACATCGAATCCCAAACACAAAGGCCGAGTCCACAGCAATCTCTCACCCTAAGGTTGCAGAGGCAGCGGTCATCGGCCAGCCGATTAGGCTATGGCAGGAAGATCATCGCACTCATCATGCTCTAGGACGGCATCGCTGATAGCAGGAATCTAAAAAATGGCCTATCACAGGCATTCTGCCTGATCGTGAATCCTTTGAGATCCAGCTATCCACAAGCATATTTCCTCAGCAGCGCAATCATTAAGGGAGGCAAAGGCCCTGTCGGGCGAGAAATTTCATTTGTTCTCTGGTCGTTTCGCCTATGTTTCAGATCATCTACATACTCACGCAGGCTAGATGCCTAAAGATAAATATCACAACATCC
>DATMZB010000211.1:0-5586 GCA_035560655.1 Methanotrichaceae archaeon
CTATAATACTATTCCATCTTGGCTGAGATGGAAGCTGCGTTGAAAAACAAGGAGAGATCACATGTTGAAGAAAGCAGTGTTTCCAGGAAAGTATATTCAGGGAGCCGGCGCTCTCTACGAATTGCCGTCCCTGGTCAAGCTGTTTGGCAAGCGGGGGCTGATCCTCGCAACGCCCACGGCATACAAGAAAATTCTTCCTGAAAGCGGCCTAGACCTAAATGCTCACTCTTTGCCAGTAGAACGGTTCGCCGGAGAGTGTTGCGAAAAAGAAGTATCCAGACTGGCTGCACTCATCCAGGAGAAGAACGTGGATGTTCTTGTGTCCATGGGCGGCGGAAAGACCATTGATACAGCGAAGATCGCCGCCGACCGCGCGAATATTTCTGTCATTATCGTTCCTACCATCGCCTCGACAGACGCTCCCTGCAGCGGGTGCGCCGTGTTATATTCAGATGAGGGCGTTTTTGAATCCGTCTGTTATCAAAGATCAAACCCGGCGGTGGTTCTAGTGGATACGGAGATCATAGCCAGGGCCCCGGTCCGCTTTCTCGTGGCTGGCATGGGAGATGCTCTGGCGACATGGTTCGAAGCCAAGTCCTGCAGAGACACTCAGTCAGAAAACGCCTGCGGCGGACTTTGCACTCTGACAGGGCTCAACCTTGCCAGGCTCTGTTATGACACATTGCTCCGATATGGCATGAATGCCAAGGTCGCAGCACAGCGGCATATCATAACGCCGGCTCTGGAGCATATAGTGGAGGCGAATATTCTGTTAAGTGGGCTCGGCTTTGAAAGCGGTGGCTTGGCAAGCGCCCATTCCATTCACAACGGGCTCACTGCGCTTGAAGAAACCCATGCGTACTATCATGGCGAAAAAGTGGCTTTTGGCGTCCTGGCAGGACTTCAACTCACAGATGCCCCTCCGGAAGATTCGGACACCATTTTTTCCTTCTGCGAAGAGGTGGGCCTGCCAACCACCCTTGCGGAGATCGGCATTCAAAATTTGGATTGCAGCAAATTGATGCTCGTAGCGGAAAAAGCCTGTGCACCGGGCGAATCCATCCATCATGAAGCGGGCCAGATAACGCCAGAAAAAGTCTTGCATGCTCTGCTCGCGGCTAATGCCATAGGAGAGCGCCGGAAAAATCAGCCAGTTCCATAGCCTCGTTCTTCTTTATGAATCTCTGGATCTGGCAGTATTGATATTGCCGTAGATATCATTGGTGTAGTTACCCTCGTAGCTCTCCAGGGATAGCGGCGGTGATGATGGAGATGGCCGTTTAGTAGAGCTGGCGCACCTGAAAGCCGCTTCTCCATCGCCATTTCATGCTGATTGGCCTTAGCCATGTAATTGGGGCTCGGATTTCCGAATTACATATCAAGGAACTTCATGGCTAGGAGATCGGGCAGACCTGCGGCAGGATATATTGGATAGGATCATTATGCCCACCCTGGCCTGAGATTGCAAATTAACCATGACTAAACTTTGCGATTATATAATTATTTCACATATTCGATTTGATCAGGAAACAGCAGGCGAAAAAGGGAGGCACGCCCAAGGTTCGGGCGTCCAGAAAGATCTCAATTTTTAGCTATGTATTTGCCGATCCACTCCATCTCTCTCTCATGCATATCCCTCCGCTGCTTGGGCTCTCCTGGGAAGTGTCCGGCGCGGGGATAGAGGACCATCTGGACGGTCACATTTCTCTTCTTGAGGGCGCTGTAGAACTCGCTGGCCTGGCCTGGAGGACAGGTTGTATCTTCAGCTCCCTCAAGTATGAGCGTGGGCGTAGTGACGTTCTTGGCGTGGTAGATAGGCGAGTGCTCAAGGTAAAGGCTGTAGTTGTCCCAGAAGTGGCACCTGAAGTAGTTTGGACCAAGGTCCTGGATACTGCTGCTGCCGTCCAGGCTGATGTGGTCAGATATTCCATCTATCATCACTGCTGCCTTGAACCTATTGGTTTGGGTGATAGTCCAGGCAGTCATGTACCCTCCGTAGCTCTGACCTATGATCCCCAATCTATCTGGGTCGACAAGTCCCATGCTTATCAGGTGGTCAATTCCAGTCATCAGATCCCTGAAGTCCCCTCCTCCAAAGTCTCTGAAGTTAGCCCTGGCGAACTCAGGGCCGTAGCCGGTCGATCCCCTGATATTGGGCCGCAAGAGGAAGTATCCCTTTGAGGAGATGGCTCCGGCGGGGGTTATGATCGAGCTCTGGCCTCCTGGGAAGACCTGCTGGAATGCCTCACATGGCCCACCGTGGGGCTCTACCAGGAGGGGATATCTCTTCCCTGGCTGGTAGCTCTCAGGGTATATCAGAACTCCCTCGATCTTCATTCCATCTGAGGAGTTCCACCTCATGACCTCGGTCCTTCCTATTTCCTTGATGGGCAGGTCGGAGTTGACGTAGCTTACCTTCACTGGTTTGAAATCATCGAGCTTTGAGACGTAAGCCTCTGGAGGGCTTGTTGCGTTTTCCATGACAAAGCCCAGCATGTCCCTCTGCCTGTTTATGCTGGCCATGCCTATGAACCCTGCCTTGAAGAGGACTTCAGTAGCGGAGCCATCTGCGGGCAGGGCCAGTATATCCCACTCAGTTCCATTCTCCTCCAAAGCATAGATGCTCCTGCCGTCCTTGGACCAGCCTATCAAACTTCCCCTGCCCGTCATCTCCTTCAGAGAGCGGGGGCTTCCTCCATTGGAGGGGACGATGGATATATAGAACGTCAGAAAGCCGTCCGAGGTGCCCCAGGCTATGGAGCCCCCATCGGGTGAGAAGGCCACTGAGCCGAGGGTTCTGTTGATCCGGGCCAGTGTGATCAACTTCCCTCCATCGATATCTACCCTGGTGAGGGTGGAATTGAAAAAGTCATTTTGCGATGGGGCGTATGTGAAGGCTATCGATCTTCCATCCGGGGACCAGTCCCAGGACGATATGGTGAAGCTCCCCTCTGTCAGCCTTTGGAGATCATACCTGGATGAGTTCTTCTCTGCCAGCCAGAGGTTGGTCGTGGTCTTTGGCGTGCCCCAGACGTAAATGTCCCTGTCCACCACCTGGGCATCATCCTTCTCAACAACAGCCCTCTTCCTCTCTTCGGTCTGAGCATCTTGGGTTGTGAAGGCAATGCTCTTGCCGTCTGGAGACCACTTGAACGCATCTGCGCCCGTATCCACATCTGTGATCTGAACTGCTTCGCCGCCATCCGCCGGCATAGACCATATCTCTGGCATCCCGGATCTTGTGGATATGAAGGCTATCGTCTTCCCGTCGGGCGACCACTGAGGGTTACTGTTCGAGGAGTCTCCCTGGGTTAGCTGAACGGACCTGTTGCTGCCAGCGTCAGCTAGGTATATCTGGGACTGGTACTCGCTCTTATCAGAGGTCATAACGGCTCTATTCACTTCATAAGCCACCATCCTGCCGTCGGGAGATACAATCCACATCGGGGATCGCAGCTACTTTGAAGGTATCGTTCACAGTCCACGCAATCTTCGATCCTCCATTTTCGGAGGCTGATATCCCTGAATCTGCTGCCATGGCTACAAGCATTGCCGCATGAAGAATCAGCATCAATAGTACTATGGCCAGTATGGCATTAAGAGAATATTTCCTGCTTATCTTCAAATATTTCGTCATAATGTTCCCTCCCAACCACCTAATCCATCTATCTGTGGCAAAGTAACAATAATCATAAATACTTGACAGCCCTGATTCAGGCTTATCAGCGACGGCGCCTTGCATGCCCCGCAGCTCTGCTGTGGTGTGCGCCGTCGCAGTGTCTGACTCCCTTTTCATAAAAGAAATGCAGGGGGAGCCTGTGGATAAGGCACCCCGCAGGACTCCAGTCATTCTAGCACGCTTTCACTATGACGCCGACAAGTACCTATTGAACCACTCCAGGTTATCCCTCATTACTGCCCGGAGCAACTTGGGCTCTTCTGGCTCGTGCCCGCTCCGGGGATATACGACCATCTTCACGTTCACGCCCAGCTTGTGAAGAGCGCTGTAGAACTCCTCTCCCTGAGTCAGGGGAACCCTGATGTCATCCCCTCCCTGCTGGATCAATGTGGGCGTGGTGACATTCTTGACATAGTATATCGGAGAGTGAGCCAGGTATAGCTGGTAGTCATTCCAGAACTCGGTTCCAAAGTACTCGGGCATCATCAGCTGATAGTCGTTTGTGCCATCAATGCTTATTGCATCTATAACTGGAGCTCCCACAGATGACGCCTTAAACCTGTCAGTGTGGCCGATGATCCAGGCGCTCATGAATCCGCCATAGCTCCATCCCATAACACCCAGGCGGTCCTTATCTGCTATTCCTCTATCTATGAGGCGATCCACGCCCGTCATCAGGCCCTGGTAGTCCAATCCTCCCCAATCCCTGATGTTCTCTCTCCTGAACTGGGCGCCGTATCCGCCGGACCCGCGCGGGTTGGGGCGCAGGATTGCATATCCCTGAGATGAGAAGGTGCCATAAGGATAAATGGTCGAGATGGGATAGAATGTAGATCCACCTATGAAATCTTGAGAGAGCTTGCTTGCAGGGCCTCCGTGGATGATCAGCAGAAGTGGATACCTCTTTCCTGGAACATATCCAAGAGGATAGGTAAGCAACCCCTCGATCTTTTTGCCGTCTGTTGAGTTCCAGCTTACGACCTCAGTTTTGCCCAGAAGCCCTGTGGGAAGGTCTGCGTTCACATTGCTGACCTTTTTTGGATTGAAAGGCTTGATGGAAGAAACATAGGCCTCTACAGGCTCAGAGCTGTTCTGGAATGCGAAGCCAAAGGCGCTCCTGGCAGAGTTCAGAGCTACGCTGTCGATTACGCCCCCTCTCCTGGAGATCTCGACTGGTGCTGACCCATCAATGGGCAGTGCGGAGATGAGATCTGTAGTTCCATTGCACTCCCTGAAGTAGATGGATCTGCTGTCATTGGACCACCCAATTAGAGTGGGCTGCTGGTCTGGAGTCCTGGCCAGTGCCCTCATCTCTCCCCCATCTGTTGGCATGATAAAGACATCAGTGGCAAATGACGACAGAGGAAGCTCGCCTATGCACAGGGCTATCCACTTGCCGTCTGGAGAGTACATGGGCGAGGTCTCGGGGGCCTTTGAATCTGCCAGAGCTGTTATTTTCCCGGTATTTATCTCGACCTTTGATATATCTGACATCGCATCATAATCATCAGCGCCTGGACCCACGGCATGGGAGAAGGCAATTGCGCTGCCGTCGGGCGACCAGTCCCAGCTGAAGACTGTGAAGTTGCCCTCTGTGACCCTGTGAAGATCATATCCAGTCAAATTCTTCTCTGTAGAGACCGTCCAGATGTGGTTCATTGTCCTTGGCTGGCCTGTGACATAGATGTCCTCTCCCACCACCTGGGAGTCATCCTTCTCCTTAATGGCCCTCTCCTTCTCGGGTGTGGCTGGGTCTGGCGCCAGAAAACCTATGCTCTTTCCGTCTGGAGACCACATGAACCCGGCAACTCCAGTCTTGACATCGGTGATTTGAACTGCCTCGCCCCCCGTGACTGGAATCATCCAGAGGTCTGGCTTTCCTGACCTGGCGGAGATGAAGGCAATAT
>DATMZB010000212.1:0-5596 GCA_035560655.1 Methanotrichaceae archaeon
GGTTCACAGAGCAACCCCAACTCGCAGGTTCAGCTGGCAGCCCAAGTTGGAAATCCGCACAGGATCTACAACAAGGCCATTGCAGGCGAGCCGCCATCGAACGCCTTGTGGTGTACAACCTCAGCGATCATGGCTTATATGCTAATTGAGGCCTTCCATATGCCCGCGCTCTTCGCAATTGCCGCAGGCGCAGCATTGGCAGCCCTATTCGACGGAGTAATGTCGACCAGCGCCTACTTCGGTAGGAGTGCTAGCCAGGCTAGGTTCAACCAGTGGGTCTACCTGGATATTGTCAGATACACGACGCCATCTATCATGGCACACGTGTGGATAACCTCATTCTGTATCACGACCATTGCTTATTTACAAGTCTATGTTCTGACGCCTCACCATCCCTTCCCAATACCTGTCATTGCCCTGATCTGGGGATTGACTGTGGGAGCTATTGGATCGTCAGTGGGCGATATCCACTACGGCGGTGAGCGTGAGTTCCAGTGGAGGCTATTCGGCCAGGGACTCAACACCATGCTTTCAGGACAGATCGTCAGGAAAGCTGAAGCTGGCTTAAGAAACTCCATAGACAACGCCTGGTTCTGCGCCAAGTTCGGCGGACCATGCACCGGCATGGGATTTGGTCTGACTGTTTTCCTGGATAACTGGAGAACCACAGTATTTGACCCCGTCACCCAGGCCACTTTGGCCATCGCAATGGGAATTATATTTGTAATATTGATGAACCTGTACAACTTCTACTGCGAAGTCTCTGCTAGGAGAAAGTACGGGCCATACCCAGGATACAAGGGGGATATAGCTGCATGATATTTGATGCCAACACTATAGTCTACTTCCTGGAGGTAGTCGTCGGAGGACTCCTGGTAGGCATAGGCGTTCACTTCGTGCCTGTGGGCGGTGCGCCCGCAGCCATGGCTCAGGCTACTGGTATCGGTACTGGTACCGTGCAGCTGGCTGCAGGCTCAGGCCTGACTGGACTTCTCTCAGCAGGACTTATGATGTCAGTCACAGATAACCTCTGGCCGATTCTGGCCACGGGAGCTGTAGGCGCCATGATCATGATGGATGCTACAATGCTCACCGGAAGCTGGATCTACGCCTACGCAGTAGGCGCGCCATTCGCTTCAGCCAAGGTTAACTATGACCCAATAACCATGTTCTCCCAGCCACCATACGTCGCTCCGGGAACAGTCGGCCAGGGCATCCCCACGGTCTGCTTCGTCAGCGGGACCATTGGAGCTGCCATGGGTGGCATAGGCGGTGCTATGATCTACTATCCGCTCGTGCTTCTCAATCATAACCCGGCTATGAGCGCCATATTCGCCATAGGCATATTCATGGTGGATGCAGTTCTGGCTTCCTGGAACATCCAGGGAACCATCGAGGGATTCCACGACCCCAAGTTCAAGAAGTGGCCAGGCGCATTCAAGGCATGCCTTGTGGCTACAGCAATCCTGGGAATTGTGGCAGTCCTGATTACTCCAATCGCGGGAGGCGTCTAAAATGGCTCAGGCAGTCAAAGGATTCAAGCTGGAGCCAAAGCAACTCAGGATTTACGGCTTGATTGGATCAGTCGTTGGAATATACCTGGCCTACCTGTTGAATGCACTCACAGGGACTAACATCTTCTCATTCGTTGGAGCAATTGCGGCCCTATTCGGTGTTGTCTGGGGCGCCAACGCAGTCAGAAGGATCTGCGCCTATGGTATAGGTACCGGCGTTCCATCAATTGGAATGCTCTCCCTGGGCATGGGAACGGTAGCTGTGCTCTTTGGCCTGAACATCGCTGAGCAGCTGGGCATGGGCATACTTGGCCCCATCATCGCCCTGGTCTACTCCATGATCTTTGGATACGTCGTGGGCGTCATCGCCAACAAAGTCATCAAGTTCAACATCCCCGTCATGGAAGAGGGACTCACTGACCTGTCTGGCGCAGGAACCATGGCCATCCTGGGCTGGTGCTTTGCCATCTCTGGATCGCTCGGTTATGCCGATATAGTCAAGGACGTATTCAATACAGGCTACCTTGCCATCATATTCATCTGCGGCGGTCTGGCCATACTCCACCCATTCAACGCTAACCTGGGACCTGATGAGAAGCAGGACAGGACCCTGGTCAACGGTGTAATGGTCGGTGGACTGTCCACCATAGCCACGGGAATATGCTCCATACTTACAATTGGCATACCCGCGGGAATGCTGCAGATAGTGGTGGGCTTTGCAATCTGGTACTACTTCTACGTCTGGTACTTCAGGCTGACAAAGAGAGATGCCGCAGCAGTCGTCGGAACAGGGCTTCTGCCGCCGAGCGCACTATAAGGAGGTCTGAAAATGGGAATAGTTAGAGTTTCACCTGAATTGGGCCTTTCGTTCGAGCCGCTCAAGGGAACGGTAGCAGAAGAGAGAGCGGACGTCGTCCAATACGCCCTGGATTCATTGTATCCCAAGATTGATAGGCTGGATAAGATAGCGGATGATATGGTGAACCAGCTGACCCCTGACAACGAGCTCATGGAATCATATGCTCACAGGGGCAAGGCTTCCTATATAGGCGGCCTTTACACCAACATCTGGATGGGCTTCATTCTGGGCCTGGTATTGGCCTTCGTGCTGCTGATAAGTACGCTCTTCACTAGCCCAGCAGGCATGGAGATATTGAAGACTGCACTCAAGCCGGCAACAGGAGGCGCCTAAAATGGTATTGAAGAAGAAGCCCTCTGAGCCATGGCCGCTGATCACTGGCGAGTATGAGGCAGGAAACCCTGAAAGCTCGGTCGCAGTTTGTACCTGCGGATCTCATATCAAGGGCTCTGACCTGCTCGGCGCAGGAGCTGGCCTGGTAGGACCATGCAAGACCGAGAACATCGGAATTGAGAAGATGGTCGCCAACATGGTCTCCAACCCCAACATCAGGTACCTGATATTGACTGGAATGGAGGTCAAGGGGCACATCACTGGCCAGGCCATGGAGTCGTTCCTCAAGAACGGAATTGACAAGGAAGGAAAGATCATTGGCGCTACAGGCGCTATACCCTTCATCCAGAACCTGACAGAGGAGTCCATAGAGAGGGTTAAGTCCCAGGTCGAGCCAGTAGTGATGATGAACACCGAGGATGTCGGCGCCATCACTGCCAAGATCAGAGAGCTTATCTCAAAAGACCCCGGCGCCTTAGATGTCGAGCCAATGAGGATCGAGATCAAGGAGGGTGGCGAAGAGGAAGTAGAGCACGGCCCAAGGCCTCTGGCTGCTGAGGTATCCGAGATTCGGTCCAGGATGCGCCTGATCGATGAGACGGTCACCATCAACGGTCTCTTAAATAAGCTCCAGGCAGGCATCTACGCAGGAAAGATGGAGGGCATTGCCCTTGGAATGACCATAGTCCTGGTCCTCTTCGGCATAATTCTGAAGATGGCAGGAGGGCATTAATATGGCTGATCAGGAGATCGTATACGGGCAGGGCATAGCAACTGTCGTCGAGCCCCAGATGGGAATGTTCGATGATATCACGGATGATATAAAGTACAAGGCCCAGCTCCTGGCCAGGGAAACCAAGCTGAGCTCGGGAGTTCTGGCTACAGTGACTCAGGGATTTGCCATAGGGTTCATCCTCGCGGTCCTGATGATGCTCGGGCCTTTCTTCGTCTTCAAAGGGGGGCTTTGAGCCATGGCTGATGAAGGAAAGCAGGCAGCACCAATAGCCATCGTCGATGCAGATCAGTTCAATGCATTGATGGCTAGAATGGATAAGATCGAGGAGAAGGTAGAGTTCTACTCAGGCGAGAAGTTCCTGCGTGCTGGAAAGTCCATCGGCAGGGATCTCGGCGCCGCCTATGGAGTTTGTGCAGGATTGATAATAATATTGGCGTATATATTGTTCATATATGCCGGCCACTGGACTAGGGTGATTTAGATGTTCAAGTTCGACAGGAAGCAGGAGAGCTTCGAGTTCGGCAAGTTCAAGGTTGGGGGCCAGCCTGGAGAGTACCCCACCTGCTGTATCGGCACCATGTTCTATGCCAGGCACAAGATAGTGTCTGACCCAGAGCACGGAGTATTCGACAAGAATGCTGCAGAGACGCTCTGGAATGCACAGGTTGAGATGAGTGATATAACAGGAAACTCATGCATGAACCAGATCGTGGCTGAGTCAAACGAGGCCATGCAGAAGGAGATAGACTGGTTCGTGGGAGTATCCGACTACCCGTTCCTGATCGACTCATCTGCCCCTGCAGTTAGGGCCTTCGGAGTCAAGTACGCAACTGAGATCGGCGTCGCCGACCATGCTATCCACAACTCCATCAACGCATCCATCACCCCAGAGGAGCTCCAGGCAGTCAAGGAGAGCGACCTCGATGCAGCAATAGTCCTGGCATTCAATGCTATGGAAAAGGGAACCAAGGGCAAGATGGATGTCCTGACCAAGGCCTCCGGCGGTGCCAAGAAGGGCATGCTGGAGTACGCCAAGGACTGCGGAATCACCAGGATCCTGCTCGACACTGCAGCCATGCCTCTGGGCAATGGCTCCGGCGCCACATACAGGGCCTGCATTGCAGTCAAGGCAATGCTGGGCCTGCCAGTTGGAGGCGGCTTCCATAACGCAGCCTCTGCCTGGGATTGGATGAAGAAGTGGAAGAAGACCCATAAGGAAGCCTTCGCACCTGTGGATATCGGCTCGAACCTGGTTGCAGGAATCGTAGGTGCCGACTTCTACCTGTACGGCCCAATTGAGAACGCCCGCATGGTATTCCCAGCGGCAGCAATGGTGGACATCATGAAGGCAGAGTCCGCAGAGGAGCTCGGCCTCAAGATTCTCACTGATGACCACCCCAGAAAGAAGACGCTGTAGAGCGCCTTCTATCTTTTCTATTTTTGAGGCATTCCAATGCCTAGGGTTCTTGTAAGGACCGCATTTCAGGATATCAAGTTCGAATGCCAGATGTGCGGCTCGTGCTGCCACCACCGGCGCCCAGAGGAGTTCGGCGATCTGGTTCCTTCTGAGAGGATCGAGGAGTTCGTGGAGAAGTCCAACCTGATATACCTTACAGATAAAGATATCAGCAAGATCGGCCGCAAGACCGGATGTGGGCCCGCCGGATTTGTAGATACCCTCTATGAGTATGACGGCAACTGCGTGAAGCTTGTGGACTCAGGGCGGAAGATCATACTCGACCTGCCTGTGATGAAGTCCAAGGCTGACACCACCTGTGTCTTCTACCAGGACGGCTGCACAGTATACCAGGTCAGGCCCAATGCCTGCAGGCTCTTTCCATTCAGGGTCGAGGAGAAGACAGGCCCAGGAGGGGACGTGGTCCTGGAAATTAGCTATAACCCAAGTTGTCCGGGCGTAGGGAAGGGCAAAAGCGTTGATAAGTCGAAGCTTGAGAAGCTGGTGCGGGACCAGTTCGTGCAGAGGACCGAGTCCATATGGCCTGAAGTTCAGAGACTGGCATCCAATGGCGAGATCTCCAGAGAGGCACGGATATACAGGAGTCATCCAGGCAGATCCAATCAGGATGATAAATCGAAGAAATGATGCCGAAAATCTGCGATGTTTTGTGCCTATAGCGCTGAATTAATGTGATT
>DATMZB010000213.1:0-10224 GCA_035560655.1 Methanotrichaceae archaeon
GCCACAGCTTTTCAGCCGTGGAAACTGCATTGGTATAGATAGTTGGGGAAAGTCATTTAACCTCGCTTCAATGGGGCCACAGCTTTTCAGCCGTGGAAACGGCGGCCGTTTTATGCATCCTCTTGCTCTCGAAAATTATGCTCTTTTCGAGAGGGTAGGTTAATCTCGGCCTCATCGTAGATAACATTTGCTGAAAACTGGCCAATTTCGCATGCTGCCGCTGCTTCGAGCGGGTACCGGGGTTTGGTGCACCACCTAGGCGCTCGAAAAGCTGCACTAAAGATATCCTAACCTTGGCCTGGGCAAGATGCATCGCTGAAGCTCACTTGCTCTCTGGCCCTTCCATCCGTCTGGTCGAACGGCCCTTGGCCAAAAAGGGTGCGTATACCCAGAATGCAGACTATTGCTGTTTAAGCTGGCATAAATATCCCAAGTCCAAAATGGGCTCCCTGTCCAATAGCCATAGGACCTACGACAGGCTCGGGGAAGATAATTTCAAAGCCGTATCCTATCTGGGGGCTCTCTCCTTTGCGGCTACGGCGGAACTCCAGCCATCGAAACTCCCGGTTAGAGCAAATCAGCCTGGGAATTGGTGTAACTTTGATAGGTCTCGGAAGACCGTGATTCTCCGCCTCCTTACACACTTCCTGAGCAAGCCAGTCCATAAGGTTCCCTCTGCCTTTACGATAATGCCTCGGCGGCAGAAACGGAGTCATGCTGGTGAAGCGGGTTTTAGGTTCTGTGCCAGTGATCTCACCCATCCTTCCCCACTCCAGGGCTACTAGCTGAATGTCAGGCTTGCCATCGGACTGCCACACAGTCCTCAGGCGATCCAGGGCCAGCAGCTCCTCCAGGCTAAAGGGCTCTTTACAGGCCACTAGCAGATGATCCAGCTTACCATCCTGGTCTCGATCCAGCGGCAGGATGTAAGCGTGCCTGTGGCCCTTGAGAAGGATGCCGTTCTCGTCTTTCCCGCTGAACCTTGGAGAAACCTTCCTGGGATCACCAACGATCCTCTTATGGATGCCCATGAGCTTGCGCCTGACTCTTTCAGATACCTCTATTGTGGAGGTCACCCGGGGCAAGACCTTCGACTCCAGGCCATACAAAACTGCGTTAACTGCAGGCTCATACCTTGCGCCCCTGTGGGGTATTACATCGAAACAGCGATCAGACCTAAGATATGTTATGTATCTGAATGCAGGAGGCTCGCTCATCCTTGAATCCAGTAACTCAGCCGTTGACCAGGCCAGGGCTTCAAGCCAGCTCACCGTCCTAGGTTTACCTTTCTTGCCAGTAGATACTACGAAAGGTTGAGAATTGTAGGTATGCAGTGGGAGGGGACAGGCAACTTGGACTGACTTTGAACTATCGTCTTTCTCCGAGCCATCTAGCGGCCTGCAATTCCAGGCCATTTCCGCTCCTGGAGGGAGTACTTTAGCTGCCACCCACGACTCAGACCTGCCAAGGTAGTTCATGAGTGACAGGAGTTCTTCAAGATCTGCCCTCTGGGTCTCATCGAGTCCCACATTAGGCCACCCAATAACGGTACCAGATCCCTTGGCAAGAACTACAAAAGCATCGAACACAAGCTGGCGCTTAGAAATGTCTTTGCTGTTCTCGCTGAGGAAGGATCTGATGTGAGATGCGCTTGCTAGTGGTAGATTAAATAAAGGCGGCTCCGAGGCCAGTGCAGCTAAAAGGGGTTCAACCCGCTCCTCCGACCACTCGGATCGTTTGCGTCTCCATATGTCATATAGGGCCCGAACAAGACGATAGGGTGATGGAGGCCATTCCGGCACTCCCTCATTTACATTTCGACCCCATGGGGTAGCATGGAAGCTACCGCTCAGGAATGTCAGTTCGATGGCGAGCATTGGAAAAGCTCCTAAGTCCCTTCGCCCTCGGAATCCTCACCCTCAGTCTTCTTCTCCTTCAGCACTACCTTTGTGGTTATCTCTGTCACAGGAGGATCTACGAAGAGTCCCTTGGCTGCACAGGCTTTTATGTTCTCCTGGACGGATTCTAAGAGCGCCTTTTCATCAGGGATCACAAATCCCTGAGGCTCTGTCACCTTAATAGGACTGGTCCTGGGCTTGAGATCGCAAGCTGTACGAAGGCGCAGGCCGCTGGAAAGGAATCTGGTGACCTTATACAGGGCAAGAGCAACCAGCAGGTTCCGAGCCTCAGGCTCCAGACCATAGCCATCCAGGAGCCCAAGGTCGAGGTTGAAGTAAGCCCTTATGTGATTTGCCGTGTACTCCATCCGGTGGTATGGAACATTTCCATAGACATCCTTATCATAACCCTCAGCCCGAATCTTGCCTGTAGGATCGAGTGGGTTGTTCTTAACTCCTCCTGATGCTGCCTCTCTGATGTCCTCTGCCTCAATAAAACCTGTCAGAGCCCTGGGAACTTTAACTCTGCCATCTTCAAGGTTGGCCATGAAGGCACCATGTAAGAGCGAGTTGGGATCAAAATAAAACAGAGCTGCTCCTATCTTCCTCCAATTGAGTGGAAGTCCTCTGGAGTAGCCTGCCTTATCCTTGAATGACTTTTTGAATTTCTCATCGCTTATAATAAATGGGGAGTTTATGCGGTGTGCCTCCACCAGGGAGCTGGTCTCAGTTTCAACGTTCCCAGTAAGCTTAGCCAAAATGTAAGGTAGCCCCTCCAGGGTGCTCGTGATTCTCGGCCCACCTCCATTGAGGCAAGTCTGCTCAAGCCTGTTTGCTACCGACTGGGCTGATTCTACAAGCAACATCCTCGTGCCATCCGGACGCTGGTAAACTGCTGCCCCGAGGTCAGCAAACCCCGTTGGCTGGAAACGATCTCCTTGTACAGGGGCGAGTTCAACCTCCATCAAGAGTCGGGGCACTCCATTCAAAGCACTAAAGTTTAATGCCATTACATTTCCCTCCAGTATTCCATCCTACAATCTGCGCTTTCAAAGCTAGTCCTTCCTATCGTATTCAGGGACCACCAGCTTTGCCAACGCCTTATAATTCTGAACCGGCAAAAGCAAGCCTGCGGCTATTCCCGTACCATCACCTATGTCAGAAAATTGCGATCTGACAGGGGAGAGTCCAGAGGCATGAAGGCGATGCCGTGCAATTTCACATGACTCGCCAATCCTTCCAGAGAGGAGGCATGGTAAGATCGATGCTTCTGGTCTCACCACGATCTTATCGCCTTTAGGTGTCATGATATCCCCTGGCAGGAACAGGAGTTTGAGCAGGGCAAAAGACCGTGGCACTATCCGATCAGCAGTCGGCCTGGACCATCTCCCCATAAGCTCTCTACGGGCCTCTGAAACCACATCTCTATCATTCCAGCGTACCCAGGTCAGGCCAAAGAGCAGGTCTTCAACTACGTTCTCTTCGACCTCGCCCTCTATCAGGGCGGTTATATCCTCGGCCCTGATTGGAATCTCACCCCAGAGAGGATTAGATGGGCAATTCAGCCTCTGGGCATCCATCATTCTCCTGGCCAGGACCGAGGCTATGCGAGCAGCCAGAGAGCTTCCTATCCAAGCCACCTGTCCCTGGCCTTTTGCCCATGTCCACGGTTTTGCCGGGTCGATGGGAGCCAGATTAGACCTTATAGGGCCGACCTCGCCCGTAGATCTGATAGAGGCTAAAGCAATGGCTATACGAACTTCAACACTGCCATCATCGGCAGCTACTAGCCACCTGGGGCTTAGGCCAGCTAGAGGCGAGTTTAGCTTTGGTTTTTTTGATCTATCTCTAACGGCAATGAGCTGCTCCATCCTCCCAAGAGCAACAAGAAGATCCTTGACGCGATCTGCGCCGCCATGTTGCAGGAGGTTGAAGATTGCCATATCGATGCGTCGTCGTGCTGAGGTAAAACTCGCAGGTGGCTGTTCAAAGCTCTGTAAAAAGCGATCCAGCCTTGAAAGGATCTGGTCAAGCTCCCGGACAAGATCGCTCTCGCTTCTGGCATAGACGGGGAACCGGCCCACAGGAAGGGCTACATAGCTGTCGCCACGACGCTTGAGAAGGCTATAACGTGCAAACTCCGAGACTCCTCGGTCTACACCGAGTGATGAGGCAGCTTCTGCAAACTCTATGCCATTTGATGCTGGCTTCCTCCCTACATCTGCACGTCCTTCGCCCAAAAATGTGCGAAGCTCTGGGTAGCTCACAGGCTGCCTCCATAGGGGAGCCCAGATCTCCGCCCTTGCCTTCTGTCCATCTACTTCAACTTCAGACGACGACGAATATCCTACAGGGCAGGCTCTGACTGTAAAGGGACTTCGTAGGAATCCTCTTCCTGAGGCTTGACGCCGGGCTACGCTGCTAGCCCAAGCCAGACTTCCCTCTATTGTGAGTATGAACTTCCAGGGGTTTGCTGGATAGTCCTTTCTCTCAATACCCTGACCCTGGTTATAGCCGCCTGCATGGCCTGGATCGTATTGGCCAACCTTTACATCAGTGAGATCAGCCGTGGCATCGCCAAAGAGTGCGTTCCTCAGAAGCTTCCTGGACATATCTTTATTCTCAGGTTTGAGCAGTAGCTGTGCAAGATTGCTCATGAAGGTGTTAGTATACTCCAGGCGTCCTTCATTGCCGCCGCTGCCTAGAATCGGTGAATATTCAGCATCGCCCTCTGGGCTGACTATAGCAGCAGCATCTATCCACTCAATGACCTGCTCACTCAATCGATCTCGGCATGCCTGGATAATCTTCTCTTTGCCAGCACCTCGTCTCAGCCTTTTGACCAGGGTAAGAGACTTCTTTGCAGGCTTTAGAAAGGCTCTAAGGGCATTAGCCAGCTCCTTCTCGCTTTGTGATGCTTTCTTTGAAGGCTTGGTCCTCTCCTCTAGTTGCTGTAAATTCAAGCGCAATAGATCCTCAGGGGCCACAAGTGCATTTATGGACTCCAATGCCAAGCGCACTTCTTCCACAGCTTCAAGGATCTCTTCCTTTGCCTTGCCCTTCTTCCCCTTGGCCTCTCCTTCGAGGACCTCCAGAATCCTCCCAATAGTCAGCCCTGAAGGGGGCATTTCAGGGAAGGAAAATATCCGTTCTATGGTTTCCTTGAACAAGGCGAATCTAGGGGATGTGCTGCCTCGGATGGCCTCGATACCCTCTGTCTTGTCTCCCTCATAGAATCCGCTGCCGCCATTCCATGGTGCTACGATAGGTGATGGGGCATAGTCTTCCAGAAAGAACTGAACAAGCCCATTCTCATCCAGATTCGATTCTAAGTTAAAGACGCCATTATCCCACAAGCCTCTGGCACTAGAATCGCTTTGCTCTGAGATAAGGCGCAGTACAGCCAGTGATGACAGATAGGATGACAGAGGCTCATAACCACAGCCCTTGAGGATTATGTGGGTCATGCTTCACCCCTGCTGGCACGCTCATCAGAAGCCTTGATCAGAGCCTCCAGGAAAGAGAGCCGAAACGGCCCAATATCCGGAGAATCCCTTAAGGATAGCATCCTGGAGAGCCAGCTAGGACCCAGGGGGCCATCTCCCAAGTCCATATAGGACAGATCTATGGATGTGGCAGGCAGCTTCACGCCAGCGCCCAAGTCTACTTCAGGTATGACATCTCCATCCCATATGCCTCGGGCAAAGCGAATATCATTCCAAGGCCGGTACTCATCAGGCATTGAGCGAATTGAAACCCGGACCTTGCCATGGTGGGCTGCGGCCAGATAAGCTACTAGATCAGGCCGACCATGCATCAGGGCTAGTATCCCCGAGGCAAGCTCGTGCCGGAAATGCTTGCGCCGCCCATCGTCCTCTTTGAAGTGTCCGGGCAGCCTGCCTTTCCTCCAAGCATCCTTTGGGGCCTTGGCTGCAGGACGGTTCGGGAAGTTTTCCAGCGCCTCTGGCTTGATCTTTGCCTGGAAGGCGCTATGTGCCTTGCCTGCATCATGCCAACGAATCCCTTCTAGGAGGGAGCTTCTGTATCCATCATTTATGCCTAAAAGCTCAATTATCGTGGATGCCGTCTTAAATACCGATTCAGTATGCTCTGCCACAGTCTCCCAATCATTTGCGAAGGACCCTACATCAGAATATCGTTCTCCAACCAGTTTTAATTCGACAGGAACGATAGGTATGGGCTTCTTCGATTTGGGGTTCCAGCCTCCCTCCTCAGTGTATCGACCATCTGCCGCCCTGAGCATAATTACAGCACCAGGAATTATCGGCGTAGATTTGGCTACAGGGGACCAGATTCCTTCGAAAGAATCCCAGTACCAAGCGTCTAAACCCTTCTTCACCAGATCACGGACATCGCTGAGGGGAACAGAGCACAGCTCCTTCCGATGAGGTTGAGGATCGTTCTCGCCTGGTCCCTCATCAGGCAAGTCCCGCCAGAATACTTGAAGGTCGGTATCTGAGGTGTCACGGATGAACCTGGAAATATCGATACCTTGACCGGCGAGGTCTGGAGTGGTATCAAAAAGCTCCAGCATATCCTTGCACCTTATAACCTGGATGTGGTCGAACGGCAGTGGAACCTTTGGAAGATTGCTTGAACTGACGTTCTTTTGGTCTAATCCCTCAAGCACTCTGCGTGCTTCATCCAGCTCCTCGTCTAAGTAGGGTGGGGCCAGGCTCTTTGCCCCAGTCTGAAGGTCCATCCAGTAAACCTCAGCTTCGCTATACTCGCCTGACCTGTTGCAGCGTCCAAATCTCTGGACTAGGGATGACCATGGTGCGAGTTCAGTGAAAAGTGTCTTGGCCGAGATGTCCACTCCAGCCTCGACCACCTGGGTAGAGACTATAATCGTGCCCTCACCATTCGGTTCGGAGACTACTGCTTCTACTACCTTCTCGCGATCAGGCGGCCTGAAACGAGAATGGACAAGAATTAGCTCTGCAGCAGGCTCCTTCTTCTTGATGGCTGAATGTAGTTCTACAGCCCGCCTCACAGTATTAAGTACTACTAAGGTCCGCGTGCCAGGCGTGTGTCTCTTTAAGATCTCCTCAGCCAATCCCTTAAAATCATCAGCCTTGGATGTAGCCTGCCTGAGGATCTTCATGGCCTGAATACGAGACTTTACCTTAGGCTCCTCCAGATCATCTTCATTAAGTCCCTGAATATTTTCCGTTGAAGGCTGGAAATCTATCGTCCTCAGCCACTCAGGGCTGAGGGTTGCGCTCATCCAGAATGTTTTCGTCTCTTTTGCTGTGCCCATCTTTCGCCGGAAGGCTTCGAGCTGTGTCGTAGTAGCGAGTCCCCTTCCCATCAGTTGTACCTCATCCATCACCCAGAGGCAATCGTTGTTGAGGAGGCCAAAGTGCATAGGCCATCTGTACCGGCTCATGCCATAGCCGCGATTGAGTGCCCTAGAGAGCAACATATCCTGGGTTCCAATCAGGATGGCATCCCTCTCAGGGTAGAGATCCCAATCATTGGCATCCTCCCCGCCCATCAGAACAGTGACTGCGATTCGTTCTCCTCTGTCTCCTACCTCCGATGCCCAACCATCAACAGTCTGCTCACAACCAGTCACATCTGCCATCATACCCAGAGACTTTAGCCATTTGTTGGCCTTCTTCGCGGTCTGTTCCACTAAAGTCCTCATAGGCAGACAATACACCAATCGCCGTGGAGTGGCTGCCCTCACTTCCGGCCTGGGATCAAAGCGCCTGCGCCAAAGCCACCCCAGGACTACACAATCGGTCTTCCCAAGGCCGGTAGGGATATCTATCAGCTCTGGAAGGCTCTCATATGCAAAACGCTTCTGAAAAGGATATGGATCGTTGCCGGTGGCCTTCTTGAAGAACTCAGCGAAGTTGGTCCCATCCTCCGGTAGCTCTTGGATCAATCTCTCTCCTCACTGGCGCTTAATGTATCGTCAGGAGTAATACCTTTTCATAGGAGTCCGAAAGTAATGATCAAAACCCGGAGGACCACAGCGAAGGCGAGATTTAGTATTGCTTCATTCATCTCTTATGTGAGCCGCGACGAGAATCGACCGATGACAAGAGGCAAGTTTCATCCATTCCCATTGTTTTGGGAATAAATTACCAGTCCGGTGAGTAGCCTATCCGGTATTATGGCCTGGTTGCCTGTTATATAAGCGCCTATGTGCAACATGCATTTTAATTACATATAACTGTAGACTGTGACCCGCTAGTTTTTTCGTAGGCGACTGCAGGGACTGATAAATGAGCAGCTCCAAACGGCAGCCATGAGGTGCCGGGCCTGACCAGAGTCATGTAGGTGCTTATGCCAGTACATATGCCGAGTATTTAAGTCGTCATGAAGAGATAGGGAAGAAGCCCTGATCCATCCAGACCCGATAAGCTTGCAATCTGATAACAATGCATGCTAACTTTTGCAGGTTCATGGCTCGGATAAGCCAAGCCCTTTGTAACTAATGCCATCGTACTTTTGCCCAAGCTCAAGCCTAGATACGTAAGTGTCCCCCGCGGCCGCGGGGTCAGGGGGGCCCGTCGGCCTTGAGACACCCAGGGCATAGAGCACCACCCAGAAAAAATACGGTAGTTCTTCTATGATTGGCGCTCTCAATCTGAAGCTCAATAGAGTGCCCTGTCCCTGACACGCTTTAAGGATAGTGCTTTGAACTATAGCCCAGTATTAGAATGCCAACTAAAGATAAGGCTTCTATTCAGTCATCCAATAAACCGATCTTGACCCCAGCAGGATAAACTATCTGGCGTGAAGGAATGAATCAGAGTCTTATTTCAGCCCGAATGTACTGGCTTGTCTAAAAATAGGTCATTCCTGGGGATCGTCCTTTACGGCGATCTTCTTTCCCAGGAAGTACAGTATGCCCATGCATAGAACCACGCCTATTACAGCAGAAAAAATATAAGCCGCCGAGGCTCCAGCCGCGCCCTCAGCCCCGGGGATGGCATAGTCCGGCATAGGAGCGTTCCATGCCGAGGATAGGTGCTGCATGCCCGACGGGGCATAGCCTACCTTCTCCATGAGATCTCCCAGCCCCCACTCGCCAAATGCCTCTCCTGTGGCGAGCAGTCCAAGAGGCGTAAGCACTACCAGCGCTACCAGGGCAAGAACCATATTTCTCAAGGTCTTTTTCTCCATACCATCACCTGCCTCATACAGATGCCGCTTTAAGGCCAGCACTTTTTTGAGCAACGGCCTTTCTTCTCACAAGCAGGCTTGGATCTGTCTTCCTTATGTAGGCAAATATCAGAACGGTTACCAGGGCCTCCACAAACCCGAAGATCAGATGCTCCAGGACCATGGCGGGCATTGTGACATTCAGCCCGTATGGCATGTAGAGGGGCATGCCGCTTACATCGTGCTGCAAGATTGGCTGTATGCCGAACTCAAACCCCACCAGGGCCGCAGACAGCACCAGAGAGACGTAGCCTGCAATTGCAGCCGCAGCCAGCCTTCGTGACGAGTTTAGATCAGAGCTGCCGCTTATCAGGCGGTACAGGTAGTACGCCGAGAAGGGCATCACCACAGCTATATTAAAGCAGTTGGCGCCGATGGCCGTGACCCCGCCGTCTCCAAAGACCAGTGCCTGAAGCACCAGAGCTACAGATATGGAGATCACTGCTGCCCAGGGGCCCATCACTATGCCAATTATGGCTCCCCCAACAGCATGTCCAGTGGACCCTCCAGGAACTGGCAGGTTGAACATCATGATCACGAATGAGAAGGCTGCTGAGAGCGCCAGCAGAGGCACCTGCCGGGATCGGAGTTCAGTGCTCAGCTTCTTGCCGGCGTATAGCCAGATGGGTATCATTATCAAGAAGAGAGTCACGTAGGTGTAAGGGCCAAGATAGCCGTCTGGAATGTGCATGAATTCACCGAAGGGATTAAAGTTTACTTTGTTATAAAAAGGTATCGCCAATTGTGTATCTAGTAACAACAAATGCTAATTCTATCAGATTATTATGATCTCCGCTTTCGCAGCATATCAGGAGCAAACGTCATCATCTTCCTCAAATCCCATCTGAATTCTCTGAGACCGGGCGAGTCAGATCACAGATGATTGTCCGCGATTCTTCTTGCATAAGGCTGTGAATGTGCCAGGGATATCAGAGGCATATTCGAAGATGTCCAAGGATCTGTGAGCCGGACCGAATTGCAGAGACCGCAGAACACACATCATTTGTCATAATGTTTCTCAATTATTCGCAAATAGTATGAAGAAATAGCTGATTGTGGCGAAAGGTTGAAGTAATTGTCATTTTCATCGCTTATCTCATGCCCCCAATAGCCATAAATCTAATTC
>DATMZB010000214.1:0-7393 GCA_035560655.1 Methanotrichaceae archaeon
ACCTTTAACTATTATATAAGCAGGATAAGACTGCTTTAGTTCGTAAAGTAAGCTCAAGCTCACTTGAAAGGCGCCAGCGTGTGACCAAATGGTTGTCGCGCTTGAGGCCGCATATGAAGCCCGGTTAAATTAGAGGTGTTATACTGTATAGAAGCAACACAAGAGAAGGGGAAGGAGAGGTCATCACCAGGGTGCGCCTTCCACGCAAGCAGGATAGAGAGGTCTTTGGCTACGTAGAGAGCCTTCTTGGCTCAAACAGGATCAAAGTCCGGTGTCTCGATGGTGAGACCAGGATGGCCAGGATTCCGGGGAAGATGAAGAAGAGGATCTGGATCAGGGAAGGAGACGTTGTAATTGTAGTGCCCTGGGATTTCCAGAAGGAAAAGGCGGACGTGGTCTGGAGATATACCGGCCCGCAGGTGGACTGGCTCCAGCGAAAGGGATTCCTGAAAGGGACTCCATGAGCAGAAGGACCCAAACAGAAGATTTTGATACGCGCATCGATGCCCTCAGGGAGAGGATCAAGGACTCCAACGACCAGAAGGTCCTGGAGAACGTCTTTGATACGCGTACCTTGATGAGTCTGTATACTCTTGCCAGCAAAGGCGTGATAGATGCATTAGGCGGCGCCGTCAGCACTGGCAAAGAGGCCAACATCTTTTCTGCCATAGTCGGGGATAAAGACCTCGTCATCAAGATATACAGGATAACCACAGGCAATTTTAAGGCCATGCAGGACTACCTTCTTGGCGATCCCAGGTTCGGGTCCGTGAAAGGCACAAAGAGAGCTGTCATCTCTGCCTGGACCAGGAAGGAGTTTAGAAACCTCAGCAGGGCCGAAGAGGTTGGGATCAGAGTCCCTCACCCAATAGCCATGAAGGATAACCTCCTCATAATGGATATGGTGAAAGGGGAAAACGGCCCGGCGCCACAGCTTAAAGATGTAGATCTTAGCCCTGAGGATGCCAGGAAGGCCTTTGATAAGATCGCAGAGTACATCTCTGTGCTCTACAACCAGGCTGAGCTGGTGCATGCAGATCTAAGCGAGTTCAACGTGCTCTATGACGGCGAGCCGGTGATAATTGATATGGGGCAGTCTGTGACATTGGACCATCCCATGGCCAGGAAGTTTCTGGACAGAGATGTAGCAAATATTGCTCGCTATTTCCAGAAGAAGTACGGCCTGGGGTCTGAAGAGGAGATCTGGTCCAGGGTGAGGGCTGAAAAAGCCCAGAAGGACGCTCAAAAGGACGCCCAGAAAGGCGGCTGGAAGGCTGCCCAAAATGAAGCCAATAATTTAGCTTAATATTAAGGGAGACGGATTATTTTGCAGATCAAGATTCCAGAGGAGAGGGTAGGAGTGCTCATAGGTCCAGGCGGGGCCATAAAGAACCTCATAGAGGAGAAGACCAAGTCCAAGCTGGAGGTGGACAGCGAGAGCGGGACTGTAGCTGTCGTGTCCACAGAGGACCCACTGCAGGCCATGAGGATTATGGACCTGGTCAAGGCCATAGGCAGGGGCTTCTCTCCTGAGAGGGCACTGCCCATACTGGACGATGAGATGCTCATGCTCGACGTCATGGACCTCTCCAAGATGGTGGGCACCCAGTCGGATATGGCGCGAATGAAGGGCAGGATCATAGGCAAGGACGGCAAGTCCAGGGAGATCATGGAGAGGCTATCAGGTGCCAAGGTCTCTGTTTACGGCAAGACCGTGGCACTGCTTGGCTATCCAGAGCAGATCAGGGTTGCAAGGTCCGCCATAGAGATGCTGCTTGAAGGCGCGCCCCACGGCAATGTATACAGCTTCCTGGAGAAGAAGCACCAGGAGCTTGGCAAGGGTGAGATTAAGGGCAACGAGCCCATTTAAAACCGGCTCTGGCAAGCCTCGGCTGTATCACCTTTTTTCGGGCAACGTCTTGCTAAGAGCATCAGGGCAGTGCTTTTCCACGGCCTTATATATATCATGGCATCAGAGTAATTAGTGAGGAAAGAAGGTTGAGCATCTCATCGGATCTCATTGCTTTGGACTGGCCGCTGATCATTGCGGTCGCAGGCCTGTATGTCCTGCTGATCATGGGTATAAGCAGGAGCGAGTTCATGAAGAGCCACGGCGTCACCACCTGGGGCCCGGTGATATTCATACGCACCATGCGGGGAATAAGCCTGCTGGACCGGCTCGGAAGATACAAGCGGCTGTGGCGTTTTATTGCCTCGGCAGGAGTCCCCCTGGTCGTGCTGAGCATGGCCTACTTCATGGTGCTGCTTCTGCTGATGGGCTACCTGATAGCCAGGTCGCCTCCAGAGCCCGGAAGCTACAACGCTCCCAGAAACATCCTTCTCATACCCGGACTGAATGAGTACATACCCCTTGTCTGGGGCTGGATAGCCCTGCTTGTGACCATGGTGGTGCACGAGTTCTCACACGGCATCCTATCCAGGGTGGAAGGGGTCAAGGTCAAGTCTATGGGCCTGGCCCTGCTGGCTGCGCCCATAGCCGCCTTTGTGGAGCCCGATGATGAAGAGCTCTTTGGGACAAAGGATAAGAAGCCCGTAGCCTCCAGAGGGGCGAGGATCAGGATACTATCGGCAGGAGTTACCGCCAACTTCGTTGTGGCAATAGTTGCCATGGTCCTGTTCTTTGGGCCGGTCCTGGGTGCCATATCGCCCATAGACAGGCTCGTGGTGGCTGACGTTCAGAACGGCTCTGTAGGCGAAGAGGCCGGGTTTGCCAGGAACATGATAGTTCAGGATGTAAACGGCCTTGAGCCTGGAAGCTTGAGCCAGCTCTATGACCTCCTTCACGGCCAGGCGACCCTGATCATGAAGACTGATGATCATGTCAAAGATATTTCCCTGAAGGGAGATGCCTCGCGCGGAGTGATGGTGACATCCATCTTCGAAGGCTCTCCGGCTGCCAAGGCGGGCGTTCCTGCAAGGGCTGTGATCACAAAGCTGAACGATACAGCCATAGCGGGCATATCAGACTTCAGAAGCTACATGAACACGACATATGGCGGAGAGGAGCTGACGATCACCACCACACATGGAGTGTACCGCGCCATGCTTGAATCCAGGAGCGGCAAGGGGTTCATAGGCATCGGAATCTCTGGAGATGCGGTCTCCATTGATGGAGTGGTCTTCCAGGACTTCCCTGCAAAGTCGTTCCTGTCTGTACTGAGGAGCATACCCAGCAGCGGCATGGCCGGGTTTGCAACTCTCCTGGCCCTGCCCTTTACAGGAATACCAGGATTCACTGAGAAGGGCTTCCCGGGGTTCTCGGGCTGGATCTCGAACTTCTTCGAGCCGTCCGGATGGGCACAGCCCCTGGGTGAAAAATTCTTCTGGATAGCTAACCTGCTTTTGTGGGTGGGCTGGATCAACCTCTATGCCGGGCTCTTCAACAGCCTGCCTGCAGTGCCACTGGACGGAGGCCACATCTTCAGGGACCTGGTCCAGGCCGGGTTTGAGAGGGTGGTGAGCATAAAAGAGGCTGAGAAGCTTACCAGAACTGTTGTTGCGCTTCTGGCCTGGCTTGTGCTGACATCGCTCATAATTACGGTGGTGGCACCATACCTGGCACACGGGTTGCCGGGATAAGGCTTAGAACATTCAGGGCGAGATAAGACCCTGATTTATTTTTTTCTTTAAGCCATATGATTTATCCGGCAGGGGTCAATATCGGCTTATTGAATGGCTGAATAGAGCCTGGTCTCTAGTTAGCATTCTATTACTGGGCTACAGCTCAAATCTTTGTCGTTAAAGTATGTTAGGGGTAAGAGGCCTTATCGAGCTTCAGATTGAGAGCGCTAATCAGAGGAGAACTGCCATATCTTTTCTGGGTCATGCACTATGCCCTGGGTGTCTCAAGGCCGTACTCCCTTAAAGCGCGTTCGCGGGGAACACTCACACATCTAAGCCAGAGCAGCTGCAAAAGCACGATGGCATCGGTTTCAAAGGATTCTTCTCAGATTCATGCTCTCAATCTACTACTGAGATTTGAGAAGCCTGGCCACGGCATAGGCTGGAAAAACATCAGATACCCGCCTGCCGTACTTTTCTGAGAGCCTGACACAGGAGAGCCCCAGAATCCCTGCGGCTCTTACTATAAGCGACTCGCCTATTCCAGCAGCAGCCACTGACTCTATGTCCCTCGCCTTGACCTGGCGGTCAATAGCCTGCACAAGCAGCCGGACCTGGTGCTCCCTTACCTGGCTGGCTATGGCCATGGCCCCAGGCTCAGATATCTCCTCCAGGTCTGCGCATGCCGTCCTTGCGAGGCGTCGGAGGGATGAGGCTCTGTTCTTAATTCCACCATCCGGAGCATCGCAGGTGTACTGGTCCGGAGAGATCTCTTCCAGGGCCAGGTAGGCATCTGCGGTTATGGCAAAGAGCTCTGGCGAGAGCGGCACTATCTGGCCGTCTATCATGACTGAGTGGAGCAGGGCGCCGATGCTGGTCCTCAGCTTTCCCATATAGACCAGCTCGCCGTTTATCAGACGCTCATAGTCAGTAGCTGCAGCCAGAGGGACGTCTTTGATGGGGATTATATCAGTGGTGGTGGACCCCATATCTACGAAAAGGCAATCGCCTATGTCCTGGGCGACCAGGGCAGCGGACGCAGACCAGTTGGCAGCTGCAAGATCGATCTCTGCGCGAGGATCGAAGCCGTTCACACCCCAGTAGTGGACCGGGCACCTGAAAGCAGACTCGACTGCAGACTTTATGCACTCGATTCCTGCGAGCTTGTTCTGGTAGCAATCTGCCAGCTCTCCGGTCATCACCACTCCTACAGCCTCTGGGTTAGTCTTTGCCAGGTTGCAAAGGGTCTCGACCAGGGGCGCGCCCCTCCATAGAGGAAGATATATGCTATCAACAAAACTTCCGTCAGAGCTTGCAGCTTTGGTATTGGCTCCACCAATATCCAGACCTAGAATCATAATCACGAATCTGGAAGATTTTGTACCATAAAAGCTTTAGGTCAGGACTCCGTCTGTACCGCACCATCTTTCGGAGACTTTGATCATGGCAGCCATTGAGAAGTATGCTGAGCCCAAATATCTGGAGTGCGGATTTGGAGAGCTGGAGCACAAGGTGATAAGCCCGGAGCTGTGCTGCCGCTGTGGCACCTGCGAGGCTTTTTGCCCAAAGATCGAGCACAGAGAGAACAGGCCCACCCTCATAGAGTATGATCCTCTCTGCGGCCTGTGCTTCGCTTACTGCCCGAGGACCTTCCTGGACATGCCTGATCTGGAGAAGAAACTCTTCGGCAGGGCCAGGTCTAATGATGAGGCACTGGGCATATACCGCCTGGCTGCATCTGCCAAGGCAAACCCTGTCCAGGGAAAGATCCAGGACGGCGGAGTGGTCACAGCGCTGCTGATCCAGGCCTTGAAGAACGGGATCATAGACTGCGCAGTGGTTACCGACCGCGATGAGAACTGGAGGCCGATCCCCAAGGTCGCCACAACTCCCGAGGAGATAATCGCCGCTGCAGGCACCAAGTACACCATATCCAACAGCGTCGTGGGAGTCCAGGAGGCCATGGATAAGGGGTTCACAAAGATTGGGTTTGTTGGCACCCCCTGCCAGATCCAGGCCTTGAGGAAGGTCAAGCTCCTTGGAGAGCCCTATGAGATAGGTCAGGAGAAGATCGCACTCCTCGTTGGATTGTTCTGCATGGAGAACTTCGATTACGATTCTCTGATGGAAGGCCTGGTCAAGGGAGTATTCCAGGTAGAGCCAAAAGACGTAGAGAAGTTCGAGATCAAGAAGGGCAAGTTCAGAGCAGTCACAAAGTCAGGCGCCAAAGAGGTGCCCATTGCTGAGACTGATCCATTCACATTCAAGGGATGCGGCCCGTGCTTCGACTTCTCATCTGAGCTGGCGGACATCTCAGTGGGAAGCGTTGGGTCCCCGGAGGGCTGGTCTACGGTCCTGACAAGGACTGAACTCGGAGACAAGCTCTACAACAGCGCCCTGGCAGCTAAGGCCATAGAGGCCAAGCCCGTCTCGGAGAAAGGCCTGGCACTGGCAAAGAAGCTGGCTGCAGGACCCGGAGGCAAAGAGGCTCGCTTCGTTGCCAAGTCCAAGGAGATCACAGATAAAGGCGGCAGGGTAGACATAAAACGGTAGCTGATAAGATATGTTATCTGTAGGGCTGGCTGGAAAGCCAAATTCTGGCAAATCCACCTTCTTCAAGGCGGCAACGCTCATGGAGGTGGACATTGCCAATTATCCTTTTACGACCATTGATGCAAACCACGGCGTCTCTTATGTCCGGGTACCGTGCCCCTGCAAGGGCCTGGGGATTGAGGGCGGCTGCGGAAAGTGCAAAGACGGCGTTCGCTTCATACCAATAGAGCTCATAGATGTTGCGGGCTTAGTCCCGGACGCCCACCTGGGCAAGGGCCTTGGCAATGAATTCTTAGATGCTCTGCGCGTGGCCGAGGCCGTGATCCACGTCATAGATGCGTCAGGCTCAACTGATGCCGAGGGCAACCCCATAGGCATAGGCAGCTATGATCCCATGAGGGATGTCAAGTTCCTGGAGTATGAGATCAGCATGTGGATCTTTGGCATACTCAAGAAGAACTGGCAGAAGCTCAACAGGAACTACATGGCACTGGGCGGCAAGCCGGATCTCATACTGTCAGAGCAGCTCGGCGGCGTCGGTGTCAGCGATTACCACATCAGGAGGGCACTGGCGGATACCAAAACGGACTTCGGAGCCTGGAAAGATGAGGATATAAAGAGGTTCGCAATACTGCTGAGAGCCTACAGCAAGCCCATGGTCGTCGCAGCCAACAAGACCGATGTCGCACCAAAGGAGTTCGTGCAAAAGCTCCTGGCCTTAAAAGAGATAGTCGTGCCGGTGAGCGGCGCTGCGGAGATTGGCCTGCGTATGGCCGAGAAGGCAGGGATGATCAAGTACCTGCCCGGGGATAAGGACTTTCAGATCATAGGCCAGCCAAACAAGGCCCAGATAGCCGGACTGGAGAAGATAAGGGCCCTTATGAAGGAGTACGGGGGTACAGGGGTACAGGAGTGCATGAACCGGGCGGTCTTCAACCTGCTGGATTACATTGTCCTCTACCCTGTGGAAGATGAGAATAAGTTCACTGACTCCAAGGGCGTGGTACTGCCGGATGCATACCTGATGAAGCGCGGCAGCAATGTCAAAGAGCTGGCATACAGGATTCACTCTGATATTGGTGAGTCGTTCCTCTTCGGAGTCGATGCCAGGAGCAAGAGGAGGCTCGGGGCGGATTACGAGCTGAAAGATGGGGATGTCATAAAGATAGTGTCGACTAAATAGGGGAGGTTACGCCAATATTTTTTAACATTGCCAACATATTTTGACCCATATAACTATTACCAATCAGGAAGGTAG
>DATMZB010000215.1:0-6927 GCA_035560655.1 Methanotrichaceae archaeon
ACGTGGAATGATCCAGGACATTTTTGTGGGTTTAGGGGGTATGTAAATGAAAACAATATTTGCAATTATATTATTAGCGATAGCTGTGCTATGCGCCTCTGCTCAGGCTCAGGAGAACACGGCCGAGGGCTGGTTCAAGAAAGGCCAGGAGCTTTTCGGTAACGGCTCAATGGATGAGTCACTTCAGGCCCTGGATAAGGGCCTGGAGATGGACCCTGCAAATGAAAGCGCCTGGATCAGCAAAGCCACGACGCTCATGATCCTGGGCAGGGGAAGTGAGTCTATAACGGCCTATGAGAAGGCCCTCCAGCTCCTGAACGAGACCCTTGAGGCGAATCCTAGGGATGCACAGGCATGGGGGAGCCAGGCTGTTGCATTCTCCGGCCTTGGAAGAGAAGATGAAGCCCTGAAGTCCCGTGAGATGATATTGAAGATCGTGGACGAGCGCATAGAGGGCGATCCAGAGAATGCCACCGCCTGGATTGGGAAGGCCGATACTCTTGCAGGTCTTGGCAGGAACGGGGAGGCTGTAGCGGCCTATGACCGGGTCATTGAGCTGGACCCGAAGCACGCTGCAGACGCAGCTTATACCAAGGCCTACTTATTGGTGGGCCTGGGCAGAAACGAAGAATCTCTGAAGGCCTTCGACAAAGCCCTTGAGCTTATGCCGGAGAGCGACACATCAAAGCTGGCCAGGGTCTGGAGCATGAAGGGCAGCACCTTACAGGAGTCGAACAGGCCAGAAGATGCACTGGATGCTTACAGCAGGGCTGCAGAGCTCAACCCAGAAGATGTGCTGAACTGGCACCAGATAGGTATGGCAGCCCTGATGCTTGGCAGATTTAACGAATCAATCGAGGCTTACAATAGGGCTTTGCAGATAGATCCTAACTCATCCCAAGCCTGGTTCGAGAAAGGAAATGCATTGGATAAGGCCAGCAGGCACAGTGATGCAGTGAAGGCCTTCAATGAGGTCACTAAGCTTTCGGATGATGCCACATTGAAGGACTCCAATGATTCAAGCGCCTGGCTCTACAAAGGCGATGCGCTGGTCAGGCTGACCAGGTACGACGAAGCTCTAAAAGCTTATGACAGGGTTTTTGAGACAGCACCGTCCAGCTTTGGACAGTACATCATGCCCAGGGCCTGGATAGGAAAGGGGGACGCACTCCTGGGTCTTGGCGAGAATGAGTCGGCTCTGGAGTCCTACAATAAGGCCATAGAGCTCAATCCAACGTTTGGCGAAGCCTGGCGGGGAAAGGGATCGGCCCAGAAGACTCTTGGCAAGAATTCTGATGCAGAGATGTCGTTTTATGTGGCCAGAAAGCTGGGGTATAATGCCTGAACTGCAGAGGTCAAAAATGGAGGTCTTCAAATGAGAGCAAAACTTGCTATCGCAATGCTTGCGGCAGTTATGCTATGCGCCACGGCCCTGGCGCAGGATAAGACCGCCGCAGAGTGGGAAAAAGAGGGCTTTGCACAGATTGACAACTCCTCATTAGAGAAAGCACTGAGCTCTTTTGATGAGGCCCTCCGGCTGGAGCCGGGCAATGAAAACATCTGGTTTGACAGAGCCTTAGTCCTCCAGATCATGAACAGGCAGGATGAATCAGTCAAGGCTTATGAGACGGCACTCAACCTGACAGAGGAGAAGCTTGAGAGGAATCCAAAGGATGCCCTGGCATGGCAGAGCAAGAGCGTAGCACTCTCCGGCCTCGGCAGGCTTGCAGAGTCCGCAAATGCATCTCAAGAGGCCATTGAAATATACGATCAGGAGATACAGAAGGACCCAAAGAATGCCACTGCCTGGTGGTACAAGGCCGAGAACTCGGCCAACCTGCAGAGGTTCGAGGATGCCATCCCCGCATACCAGAAGGTCGTGGAGCTGAATGATTCAAGGAAGGTAGATGCAGCGCTTACCAAAGCTACAGCTCTCATGGAGCTCGGCAGGTATAATGAGTCATCAGGGGCTTTCGATGAGGCAATAAATCTGATTCCTGCCAGCGATATCAAGAAGCTGTCTCAGGCCTGGCAGTGGAAGGGCTCAGCCATCGAATCTGGCGCATCACTGGGACAGGGCGATAAGACCAGCCAGCTTAAGGAGGCCTACCAGGCCTTTGAGAAGTCGGCTGAGCTGAACCCTCAGAACTTCTGGGCCTGGATCTACAAGGGATACATGGCAGAAGAGCTTGCCTGGTACGATAAGGCCTCAGATGCCTTTGATCAGGCCATAAAGCTTGACCCCATGAACACTCAGGCCTTGAAATCAAAGGCGGATTCAATGGCTCACATGAAGAGGTACAATGAATCCCTCTCTGCGTATGAGAAGATCATTGAGATAAGCCCTGGGGATGCCGAGGCATGGATTGGCAAGGGCGATGCCCTGAATTCTACAGGCAGGCGCGACTCAGCCATTCAGGCTTACAATCAGGCTGTGGAGATAGATGACTCTGCCCTGAAGACGAATGCGAACAATTCCAGCGCCTGGCTAAATAAAGGCAATGCGCTCTACAAGATGGAGAGATATGATGAGGCCCTGAAGGCTTACAATCAATCCATAAAGAGTGCTCCGCCTTACTTCAGCGTGGTCGCTATGGATGCCTGGGAAGGCAGGGGAGATGCGCTCTTAAAGCTTGGAAGAAGCCAAGAAGCTCTTGAGGCATTCAGGCAGGTCATTGAGTACTGGCCGCTGAACTACAGGGCATGGAAGGGCAAGGCGGACTCCCTTTTCTCCCTGGACAGAAACCCTGAGGCAGGGTTTGCCATGACCATGGCTGGTATTCTGGGGTATAAAGGCTGATTCATGCCTATTTTTTGGAGATCATGCCGGCATCGTCATTTTGGATTGGAAAGATGAGAGAGGTGGTTTGTAAATGAAAGCTATATTTGCAATTGTATTGTTAGCGATAGCTGTTCTCAGCGCCACAGCCCTGGCACAGGAGAAGACTGCAGAGGACTGGTACAAAAAAGGCATAGAATCAATTAATGGAGGGTCCTCTGATGAAGCCATTGAAGCATACGACAGAGCCCTTGAGATAAATCCAGACTATGCTGATGCCTGGAGCGGCAAAGCTTCAGCCCTTGCTTCACAGGGTAAGCACCAGGAGGCTATTGCCGCCTTTGATAAAGCCATTGAGAGCTATGATAATATCACCGGCCTAAATCCAAAAGATGCTGACGCCTGGTACGGCAGAGGCGCTGCTCTCGACTACAGGGCTGTTGAAATGGCATTTGACAATAGCAGCACAAAAGAGAGGAATGAGTACAGAGAAGAGGCAGTCAAGGCGTTTGATAGAGCTATAGAAATCAACCCTCAGTATGCCATGGCCTGGAAGCTCAAAGGGGCAGTTCTCCATCTGATGGGCAGATATGAGGATGCAGCAAAGGCCTTCGATGAGGCCCTGGTGATAGATCCAAAGCTTCAAGGCGCACAGGAGGGAAAGGGCCTCGCCCTTGCGGCTCTTGGAATGCAAAGCGATTCTGCCAGGTCTTATGACGAGGTTCTCGACAGCTCCAATGAAGAGATAAAGATGGCAATCACCTCTGGGAATTTATCTGAGGCCTGGCTCTCTAAAGGATTCCTTCTACAAGAGCAGGGCAAATATGAGGATGCAGTAAAGGCTCTGGATAACGCCACGGATGCAGATCCGAACAGCGAGACGGCATGGAAGGTCAAAGGCGTCATTCTTTCGAGGGAGCTCAAGAGATACGAAGATGCCGTCGAGGCTTTTGATAGAGCCATTCAAATAAATCCAGACGATCCGCGGACATGGCAGAACAAAGGCGATGCTCTGAGAGCTCTCAGTCGCAACTCTGAAGCTGATACAGCCTTTGCAAAGGCCAATGATACCGGGCGATGCAGGCAGACCTGATGCCTCCCTAGAAGAGCATCCAGGATGCTCTTCCACAGGGAAGTGAGCTGAGCATGGATAATCCGGGGTTTTGCCTCTGCCCAAGCGCAGGAGCGTCCTGCTGACTGACGGCTGGATCAGTACAGCGGCTTGGGCGGCGGCTTGTGATAGGATGTGTTCCTGTTAAAGGTCCATTTATCTTCCTGAGCCTTTTTCTGACTGGCTTCCCCGGCAGCTTTCCTGGCAGCAGCTTCCTCGGATGCATCCTGCCCGTATTCATCCCAGTCCGCAAGCCCGGGATGGCTGGCAGGCGACGCGACCTCACCGGCAAGAGCCATCAGCCTGTTCTCCTGGTCGGCACCCTGCCCATACTCCTCCCAGTCTGCCAGCTGGGGGTGACTTTTGGGCGTTTCAGGCGCAGGTGCATGTACCGCGGCCTTGAAGATGGATTTGAACTCAGGCTCTGATGGGCTGTCGCCTTCAAGACGTGCCGTAGGTGCCAGCTTCTGGCCATCGAAGCTCACAGGGCCTGCCAGAGGTCGGTCATCGCCGTTCTTTCCGCCTGCTATTGGGCGCCCTGAGTCGCAGACGGCGTCTCCGTCCTGGTTTGTGCAGTTGAAGTCCTGGTAGTAATTGCCCCACTCGCCAAGGGTCCATAGGTTGCCGCCCTCATCAACTGCGTTATATTCGCCATTTAGGGCCATGTTGTTGAGGTAGAAGGCGTTGCCCACGCTCGACTCTGCAAGCATCATGCCTGCGGTGTTTTTAAAGACGTTGTTGCCCTTGATAACGTTAAGAGAAGAATTTTCCAGGTATATCCCGGACTTGTTATTCCTGGTCACGTTATTGCACGTCACCAGGTTTCCATAGGACTCAAGAAGCTCTATGCCGTACTGCTTGTTATCCCTGACTGTGTTGTCCTCTACAACTGAGTCCCTGGTCTGGTAGAGGTAGATGCCCACGTCGTTTCCCTGGGTTTCCAGGTCCCTTATGGTCATATTGCTGCAGAGCAGGCAGAAGACCATGCCGGCCCTCGATGATGCGTCAATTACAGTGTCACGGGCGCCCACAAGGTAGTAGATGGGCTTTCCATCAACTATATTTCTGGAGTCCACATAGTTGTCGAAGTCAGAGTACTCCTGGCCTTCTACAAAGAAGCCGTAGGTGTTCCCTTCCATCTGGTTTCCCTTCAGGACGTTCCCGCCCGACCTCTTGATGTATATTCCGTGATCTGTGTTCTTGAAGAGAGCGTTGCCCGAGATGATGTTGTAAGGCGATAGGATCAGCGAGATGCCGAGTGCATTGCCTGCAAGCTGGTTGCCAGTGATGCTGTTATTCTGGGACGATACCAGGTAGATCCCTATCTGCTGGCTGGTCCATATCTCGTTTTCCAGGATGTCGTTCCCCCCGGAGTTCCAGACCATTATGCCGTATATGTCTCCGCCGAGGTTGTTCTTCAGGATTCTGTTCTCATCTGACTGGAATATGGCTATGCCCCTCTGGTTCTCGGAAAGCTCGTTGCCCTCGATGGTGCTGCCTTTGGAGCTTTGCAGCCTTATGCCCTGGTAGCACCTGGTAACAATGTTGCTCTTCGCTGTTATGTTGCCTGCAGAGACCTTGATCCCGGCATCAAGCTCTGATCGTCCTGAGTTCCTGGCCTCAAACCCCTCCAAAGAGCAGCCGTTAGCCATGAGGGCAATTGTACTGCCAGTGCCGCCGGCATCTACGACCGGCCTTCCTCCACCAGTATCATTGCCCACCAGGTGCAGCCTCTTGGCCACTGCTACCGGCCCTTTATATATGCCGCTCTGGACCTGTATGGTGTCTCCCGGCATGGCTGAGCTTATGGCAGACTGTATGCTCTCTCCTGATCTGACTGTGATATTGGATGCATCAGCATATCCGGCCAGATCAGCAGCCCATATTGAAAGCATAGAGATGAGGGTGAGGTAAATCAGCAGGCTGATCCTCTTTCCCAGGTTCGATGGCATTATCTCCTTAAGCTTCCTCCTCAAATCCGAATCGCACTCAGAGTTTTGTACGACATCTGACGTTAAATCCCTTGCGCCATGGCTATCAAAGATGCTGCACTGATGGCACTTGTGGGGCTCGGCCAGATATGCATATCTCCTACGGCGTCCGGCGATTGGATATTCTGTCTTATGAGCATTATGGGAAAGCTTAAGTTTTCGCAAGAGATTGGGCTATATAGCTGTACCAAGGGGGATTATACGACGAAAGGAGTTCTCATCCTATTTTCGGCAGCCCTGGCTGTGCTCTGTATCTCTTCTGCAGCACAGGAGGATATGGCCAGCTATTGGCTGAATAAAGGCAATGAGTCGCTTGAAGCTCTGAATGGCTCACAAAACCAGACTGATAAAGAGCTTATCCTTCAGAGAGCGCTTCAAGCATACGATGAGGCCATCAAGCAAGACCCGCACTCGTCACTCGCATGGTACAAGAAAGGCGAAGTCCTCATCGAGCTGGCCCGTTTTGATGAAGTCCTGCCGTGTTTCAATAAATCGCTGGAGATCAATCCGCAGAATGCAGAGGCCTGGCACCAGAAAGGCAAAATTCTGACAGCAATGGGCAGGTATGAAGAGGCTGTAGAGGCCTATAACCAGTCCGTAGTGCTCAGCCCGCGTCTGGTCGATGCCTGGTACATGATGGGCGGAACTCTTTCTGAGCTGGGAAGGTTCGAAGAGGCAGTTGGAAGCTACGATATGGCCATTGAGGTCGATCCTCAACTAGCAAAGGCCTGGCTGGAGAAGGGCGGAGCTCTAAAGGCCATAGGTCGCAGGGATGAGGCAAATGAATCGCTGGCCAGAGCCATCGAGCTGTATGATGAGGCATTGAAGCTGGACCCAAGAGATACATCGGCCTGGTTCGGCAAAGGTGCCGCACTCTACAGCCAAGGTGCGTATGAGGATTCACTCCAGTATTTCGATAGGGCCAGCGAAATAGCTCCAAGAAACTGCAGGCCTTGGTATTACAAAGGATTATCTTTTAAAGCATTGGGTCGCGAGCCTGAAGCGGAAGCTGCCTTTGGAAGGGCCAGGGAGCTGGGGTTTCAGGC
>DATMZB010000216.1:0-3529 GCA_035560655.1 Methanotrichaceae archaeon
GCCTTCAGCAGTGCGGATTGATATCGCTCGGCTCTGGTCAGAATGATGATACAGGTTATAAGTACATATAAGAAACTAAACTCAGAATTAAGCTATAAGCAATATAATTCGGTCAAAATTTCCAATGAGCATCATGGTTAATTGTTATGGTGCTCCTGGATAGCCCGGACCCGCATTGCCATCAAGTATGCTTAACGCATTCTTGGGGGGACTATGGTAAAGAAGCCCTTTTCCTCCGGCTGGCAGTGAGGCAGAGGCGGCCGTTCAAGCAGATTGCCGTTCCAATCCGGTAGAGCTCAATCAGGCAGGTGAGTTACCTCATGCCGTATTGTACCCCTGATTGTGCAGGTTCTTAGAATACGTGCATAATGCCTTGACTGGCCCTGCTGGCTTTGTTTACTATAGTATTTTCTCATCCCAGAGGCCGCGGGGTCTTAAAGCTGCGCCCTATCCGCACCCCAGAGATAAAGTATTATAAGTCTGGCCAGCACTTAGCAAGGAGATGATCTTCCAGATTCTCGATGCCAACTATGCCTACGACGACCAGAGGCAGCCTCTGGTCCAGCTCTTCGGCATTGCCGAGGACGGCAGGAGCATGAGCTGCAGAGTTTCTGGCTTTAGGCCTTACTTTTATGCAGGCGTCGAGGACGGGTGCCTGGATGAGGCATCTGATGCCATCCGGGACCTGGGCCTGGACGTGGAGGCAGTGGACAGGTACGAGCCCATAGGGTACCAGCCAGAGCCTACAAAGATGCTGAGGATCACTACCAGAGACCCCAAGGAGGTCAGGACGCTGAGGGAGAAGGTGGCCGGGATGCCGGGCATCTCGGCGGTTTACGAGACCGATATCCTCTTCAAGAACAGGTTCCTCATAGATCAGGGCCTTGGCGGCATGGGCTGGGTCGAGGTCCCGGATAGCTGCAGGGGCCGGGATGTCGACTTCAGGGAGCTTCAGCCTCTGCAAAGAGATGCCAACGCCCCGCTCAGGCAGATGTCCTTCGATATAGAGTGCCTTCCAAGGAACGGCGAGATGCCAAAGCCCGAAAGCTCGCCTGTGATACTCATAAGCATGGCATTTGAGCCGGCTTACAGGGGTCTGAGAGACTTAGTATTGGTTGGAAAAAAGGTTGACTGTACCAGGGAGGACGTCTGGGCATGCGACGGCGAGCACGACCTGATACAGAAGTTCGTGTCAGTGGTAAGAGAGTTTGATCCTGACATAGTAGCCGGCTACAACTCCAACGACTTCGATTTTACATACCTGTCAGAGCGTGCCACTAGGCTTGGCCTGGATGCCAGGGTTGGAAGGGACGGCAGCTCCTGGTACATAAGAAAGGTAGTGAACCTGACGAATGTGTCCATCACAGGCAGGGTGGTCGTGGATCTCCTGCCCCTGATCAGGTCATCATTCAGCCTCAAGCAGTACACCCTCAGGAACGCGGCACTGGTGCTCCTCAAGATGGAGAAGTACGATGTCGACCCAAAGGAGATAGAGGCTCTATGGTCCGGAGACGGAGAGGGCCTGAGGAGGTTTATAAGCTACTCAAGGAGAGATGCGGTTCTGGCCTTGAGGCTGCTCATGGACCTCAAGCTCATGGACAAGTACATAGCCATGTCTCATGCCAGCGGCTCCCTGCTGCAGGACATAGTTAACGGCGGCCAGAGCGGCATGGTTGAGAGCCTGCTTCTTCGAAGGTTCCGGGAGCATGAGAGGGTGGTTCCTCCCAAGCCCGATGCGGACACGTCTGAGGAGCGGTTTGTAGAGAGCGATGAGCTGAAGGGCGGAGCCGTGCTCATGCCCGAGAAGGGCCTGGTCGAGGATGTGGTGATACTGGACTACAAATCTCTTTACCCAACGATCATGATGGCCCACAACCTCTGCTACTCGACAGTGGTAAGCGAGCCGCTGCCGGGGTTGGAGACGATCCGGGCGCCATCAGGAGGCCAGTTCGTGTCCCCAAAGGTATCTCCGGGAATTGTGCCTGCAGTCCTGCGTGAGCTTCTGGACCAGAGGACTGAGACCAAGCGCCTGATGAAGCAGGCCAGCGATGACGAGCGCAGGTTCCTGGACGCCAAGCAGTATGCCATGAAGATCCTCCTCAACAGCTTCTACGGCTACTCGGGCTATGCCAGGGCCAGGCTCTACAGCCTGCCAGTGGCCAATGCAGTCACCAGCTTTGGCAGGGCTAACATCCTGAACACCAAGGAGATGATAGATAAGATCGGGGCTGTCTACATTGTCGGAGACAGGGCGGTCTTCGAGGCGGATCTGCTGGATCTTGGTGCGGATGCTGAGGCAAGGAGGTTCGACCTGTCTGTTGTATATGGCGATACTGACAGCGTCTTTGTCAGGATGATCGGCTCTGGCCAGCCGTCCACAAGGGATGCAGAGCTTATAGGCAGGAAGATTGCAGAGGCCGTGACATCTCACCTGCCCGAGCCCATGGAGCTGGTCTTTGAGGCATTTGCCAGGAGGGCGATATTCCTGACAAAGAAGAGGTATGCCCTGTGGGTCTTTGAGCCTGTGGGTCAGGAGTGGCGGGACAGGATCAAGGTCAGGGGCATGGAGACGGTGCGCCGGGACTGGTGCGGGCTCACATCCAGGACGCTCAACCGGTGCCTGGAGCTGATACTCAAAGAGGGCAAGGTCGATGAGGCTGTAGAATACGTCCGATCTGTGATAGACCGGGTTTCGAGCCTGAACCTCAAGGAGGACCCTGAGCTATTGGGCGACCTGACTCTGACAAGGAGGTATACCAAGAGCACTGCCTCATACAAGAACAAGCAGCCTCACATCCAGCTTGTAGAGAAGATGCGCAGGCGCGGAGGCCAGCTGCCCGGGATTGGAGACCGGGTACCGTTCGTGATAGTTCGGGGGAGCAGCAACAGCAGCAATGGCGAGTTCATAGATACTCACTCAAAAGGCAAGGAGCTCTTCGTGGACAAGGCAGAAGACCCGCAGTACGCTGCTGACAACAACCTGGCAATAGACACAGAGTACTATATAGAAAAGCAGATCCTGCCGCCGGTGCTCAGAATCCTCACAGAGTTCAATATAAGTAAGGAGCAGCTGTGCAGCGACTCAAAGCAGAGCAGCCTGCAAAGCCTCAAGGATGCGGCAAAGCCACAGAAGCAGAAGTCTCTCTTCGATTTTTAAGATTCTACCTGGCTCAATCTTTCCCTGAATATCTTGCGGCCAGCACTTGCCTATAATCATAAATGTCCCCCCCCAGAGGGGGTCAGGGGGGCAGTCGTCCCCAGAACCGTAGGGCGTTTGTGTTAATGCAGAAAGTGTAGATTATCATTGAGCATTTGCGTTAACCCAGAAAGTCTTGAAGGTCTTTTGCCTTCCGATGATCGTTATTTGGCATGAATGCATAGCGTTTCCGCGGTATGATATCCTGGAGCAGTCGCCCCCAGAAGCACGGGCACTTTAGTACCAAGTCATGGTCATTCTTATCAGATTCAAGCTCTCAATTTAAATCCTAGGAGCTGCCTTCATACTGATGACAATTAAGGAACTTAGCAC
>DATMZB010000217.1:0-8026 GCA_035560655.1 Methanotrichaceae archaeon
GGACAGCGCCGCGCGGTCGACCTTCGTCATCCCGCAGGGGCGTGCCGTAGCCCACCACGTGGCGTATAGTGTCGTCATTGAAGACGAGACTGAACTCGAAGTCATTCACCTGGAAGCCACGGGCTGCCCGCTGGGCTGGCAGCTCATCTGTCTGCAGTTCTCGTCCATCCTTGACCGCCCTGAAATGGCTTGGCCTGGCAGCATCGGGCGCGCTCAGGGATGCTTCCGCACCATAGGGGTTTCGCAGGAGGTCGTCCGCTGCACGATTGCCCGTGATGTGGGTGCCGTCCGGGTCATGGGCGATAAAGACCGGCGTCGGTATAGCATCGAGTAGGGTCGCCAGCTCCTCAGCTTGCTCTCGCTCACGGCGCTCGCTTTCCTTCAACGCCTCCTCTGACCTCACCCGATCCGTTATATCTCGCCATACAGTCACTGTGCCTGTGATACGGCCTTCCACTTTTATAGGCCCTGAGGAGGTCTCGACTGCAGCCTCGGAACCATCAGCCTTTGTGATCAGGAAGCGTGCGCCTGCCACTTTCTCTCCACGAAGGGCTCGCGGTGTGGGCTGCTCATCCCAAAGGAACGGCCGCCCATCCAGCCACCGGCATGAGACCCGCTGGATGATATCCTTGACATTGAGGCCAACAGGATCGAACCCGTAGGCCTCAATGAATGAGGGGTTCACGCGCTGTATCTTCATCTCAGTATCATAGATTAGGACAGCATCGCTCTGAGCTGCAAAGATTGCCTCAAGCTGTGACCTGTCGCCTTCTGCCCTCTCTATGGAGTCCATCAACCGCTCCACCAGCTGCTCCCTCTCAGCCTCGGCCTGCTTGCGCTGTGTAATGTTATCAAAAACCGCTACGAAATAATCCCTCTCTGTGCTATAAGCTGAGATGGACAACCATATTCCCAGTGGTTTGAACTCTATCTCGAACTTCTCCGGCTTGCCAGTAGAAGCAACCCGGCCATATATATCAAGCAGCTCTGGATGCGACTTCTCTATACCTGGAATCGCCTCGGTGGCTCTCTTGCCTGCTACATCTGCCAGGCCGGTCAACCTTTGGAAGGCGCTATTGGCGTCAAGGTAGACGAAATCTACAGGGCGGCCCTGGTCATCGTAAAGCATCTTGCAGTAGGCAAACCCCTCCAGCATGTTCTCAAACAGCGAGCGGTATCTATTCTCACTCTCTCTCAGCGCCTTCTCTGCTTCCTTGTGCTCGGTGATGTCCAGAGCAAAGGCAACCCCGTTGAAGCGTGCTTCATCCAGCATGGCGCCTGCAACGATGATTGGAACGCGGGTCCCGTCCTTGCGGATATACTCCTTCTCGAAGGGATTTCTGTTGATGCCTGTGGCAAGGAGTTCTTTAACAGAGTACTCATCCAGATGCCGATACTCTGGTGGGGTCATGTTTACCCAATCGATTTGGCCAGACGCCAGTTCCTCACGCGTGTAGCCGACCATCTCCAGGAACTTATCGTTAGCATCCACGATCAGGTTATCCATATTCCAGTAAATCACGCCTATCAAGCCGGATTCATAAAAGCGATGAAGCCGTGCCTCGCTCTCCCTGAGCGCTTTATCGGCACGCCTCCGCTCTGTGATATCGCTGACGATATAGGCGAACCGCGGTTTTCCCTCCCGCACTGTTCCAAGATAGTTGACGGTAGCGGATAGCCAGGCCTCCTTCTCCCCACGGCGATCGAGATATTCAAAGCAGACCGGCTTGCCTGTGCTCTGGCTCTGCCTGTAGTAACCAACCCAGGTGCACAGGATCTCCCTGGATTCGCCCAGATCACTGCCCCGCTTGTTTCGCATCGCCTCGGGGGTCAGACCCAGAAAGCCAGCAGTAACTTCGTTATCGGCAATGTGCAAAACATCATCATCAGCAATAACTTCGATGATGCCCCTCATTATCCCCGGACTGTCGAAGAAACTTCGCAGAAGCGACTCACTTTCATATAGCGACTCCTCAGCAGAGGATAGCTCTTTGAGGCTTAGCTGCAGCTCCTCCAGGGCATCGGATAGGATATCCGCCGCATTTCCTGGATCGCTCAAGCTCTTCATCCTCAGGTCTTCTACTTGCCTGTAAAGATCGGATATCCTCTGAGAGAGTTTATCGCTTGCAATTTTGCTGCCCCAGACGTAACCTGCACAAATTTAGCCAAATAGTCCCGGCTCTTCATATATGCCTTTACCGCCAGATGCAATATGCTGATATCAAAAATAAGGTCAGGCTGCCTAGATGAGACTTTTGTTTCCGCCTGGGACCCCAACCGGAGAGCTGAAATCCTCTTAAAAGCAATTGATAACTGAGGGTAAAGAAGATGAAAGTAGTAGCTTTCAATGGCAGTCCCAGAAAGGATGGAAATACCAACCATCTCCTGACCCATGCTCTGAATGAGCTGGAGGGAGAGGGCATAGAGACTGAGCTGGTTCACCTGAAGGGACCCCTTCGCGGCTGTATCGCCTGCTTCAAGTGCTTTGAGAGAAAGGATGGCAAGTGTGCCCAGTCCAATGACATGATCAACACCTGCATAGAGAAGATGGCAGGTGCAGATGGGATCATACTTGGGTCTCCAACTTACTTCTCAGATCTCACCCCTGAGCTTAAGGCCCTCATAGACCGGGCAGGGTTCGTGTCCATAGCCAATGGAAGTATGTTCAGGCGAAAGGTGGGCGTGGCCGTGGTGGCAGTCCGCAGGGCCGGGGCCGTCCACGTCTTTGACTCCATAAACCATTTCTTCCTGATATCCGAGATGGTGATCCCCGGATCAAGCTACTGGAACCTGGGGATGGGCATGGATGAGGGCGATGTGGAGAAGGATCTGGAAGGGGTGCAGACCATGAAGGTTCTGGGCCAGAACATGGCCTGGGTATTGAAGAAGCTCAACAAATAGGATGATGCTGCACATCTCCAGTGGTGTGCATCTCATCTATCCTCTGCATGCTCATTTTTCATAAGGATATTGCAAGTAATCATGAAACCTTGTGGAATGACTGCGATCCGCAGCAGCATCCAGAGAACAGCTCCCTACCAGAGCTTGCCTATAATCATAAATGTTCTCCGCGGACGCGTCTTGGACCAGGGCCCTGAGACGCCCGGCTCATCGGTTATAGCCCAGAAAGCTAGGGCTGTTCGTCTTCTATCCGTGCTCTCAACATGAACCCAGAGACGCCCGGTAGTTAGTGCTTGGCCAGGAAAGCCATGGTTGTTCGTCTTTAAATCGTGCTCTCAATCCGAATCTTGAGAATGCGTTACCATTAATGCACTTTAGAGCCACAGATCGCATCTCAATCTTCGCAGAAGCCCGCAAATGTTGCCTCAACACGAGCGTTTATTGAACATAAATCGCAAGTATGTCTTGGTGAGCAAACATGAGGGATCTACTTTGCCAGCTCAAAAGCTGAGCCAAACAGCCTCAGGATAGACCCGCTTCTGTCATCCACGAAGATGCAGTTTGCCGGTCCCGTCTTTGAAGCTGTCGTGCCTGAGGTCCAACGGTCCTCAAGAGAGCATGAAGAGAACGCAAATCGCTCCGGAAGATCCGGTACAAGGATCGACCCGGTAAAGAGGTGGTGGTTGGCCTGAAAGAGACCTCCTCATCCATCCTCCATGAGATAAATGCTGTCAGGAAGGTGGTGGCCAAGTAAGCCCCTTGACCTCCTTTCCTTACTGGCTTGCCAAAGGGCAGGGCGGCAACGGTAGCCTCCTGAAAATCAATTCTCAAAGCATTGCCTAACTGATGCCTGCTTGGGTTTCACCTCGACTGCCCTGTAATAGCACTTGATGTCCTCCATATACTTTTAGAAGAAATGCATTGCCTTTGCAGAACCATGTGCTACAGGACAGCGAAATTTGTGAAATAGAGCCCGGAGTGCAAAGCTCTCTAACAGCAGCCCTGTTGCAGCTGCAGGTCCTTACGATAGATGTATTATCCAGGACGGTTCTAAGTGGAATACCGTCATGGGACCATCAAAATGGATACTGCAGTGGATGCTCGTACTAAAGCCGTATTATCATCGACCTATCGTATTTTGAGTGCAGCAGCGGCTCTCGTAGGTATTCTTGTCCTGCTTGGATGGGCACTGAACAATCCAGCTCTCATAAGTGGATTTCCAGGCCTGGAAGGAATGAAGGCCAACGTAGCGCTTGCCTTCGTCCTCTGCAGTCTGTCTCTATGGCTGAGACGGGGTGGCGACTCCAGAGGTAGGTCTGCCAGCATGGCATTGGCGATGCTCGTTGCGCTCCTGGGACTTGTCACCTTAATGGAGTACCTATTTGGGCTGGATGTTGGCATTGACCAGGTTCTGATAAATGATTTTACGGTCGCTGGGACGGCTTACCCACCAGGCAGAATGGCGCCCCTTGCCGCCTTCAACTTTGTGATCCTCTGTCTATCACTGCTGCTGCTGGACTTCCGTTCCAGGACTGCCCAGCTACTGGCCTTGATGGGGGGATTGATCGGTCTGCTGGAGGTTATCAGCTTCTCATTTTATGAGACCCGGGTTGCATACGGATTTCTCACCTACACTCAGATGCCTCTGATAACCTCCCTTTGCTTCATAAGTCTCAGCGCAGGAATTCTCTCGTCCCAATCCGATCGTGGATTTATGGCCGCATTTGCCAGCAATGGTCCTGGCGGACTGACAATGCGCCGCATATTTTTCCCACTGAGCGGATTTCTGATGCTTTTGGGGTGGTTGGGACTGGCAGGCGAGAGAGCAGGACTTTACGAGTCCACCTTTGGCCATGCCTATGTCGTGGTGGCTTTCATGGCCGTCCTCTTAGGCGTGCTCTGGTGGAACTCAGCCTCTCTGGACCGGGTAGAGGCGAATCGAAGGGCAGCCCAGAGTCGCATTATCCACCTGAACGGCGTTTTGAGCGCCCTGAGAAGCGTAAACCAGCTGATAGTGAGAGAGCATGATACCCAGGTAATGATGGAACAGTCATGTGAGATCCTGCTCCAGGCAAGAGATTATCGTATGGTTTGGATCGGGCTGGTTAGAGAGGACACTAAGAAGATCACACCCTTTGCCAGGGCAGGGGTGGGGGCGGACCGCATCGCGGATCTCCACATAACCTGTGATGAGAATGAGAACTGCCAGTGTCCCTCCTGTACGGCGATGCGTACCCTTAGACCTGCCGTCTGCTGTGATATGATGCCGGATCAAAGCCCTGGAAAAGATGCTGGATTGGCTGGAGGGTCCAAGTCATCCATCGCCGTGCCAATGATCTTCAGGGAACATGTCCTAGGAGTGCTCAATGTTTATTCAAACCAACCTCAGGCCTTTGATGATGAAGAGATCTCTCTCCTGAAAGAGCTCGCCGGTGACCTGGCATATGCTCTGCAGAGCATGGCGGAAGAGACCAGACGAAAGCAGGCAGAAGAGGCTTTGCAGGCAAAGGAATCACGGTACAGATCACTTCTTGAAAATGCGCCTCTGGGCATCATTTCGATTGATTCCTCCGGGCGCATCACTGAGTTTAACTCAAAAATCCTGGAATTAATTGGATCCCCCTCGCCGGAGTTCACGCGCTCAATTAACCTTCTGACATTCCCTCCTATGGTCCAAGCCAATATATCTGATGATATCCGGCAATGCCTTGAGGCTGGGCAGGTGGTAGTTAACGAGCGCCACTATGTTTCTCACTGGCAAAAAGATACAATATTGCGGTACCATATAGCCCCAATTCTTGATGCCGATCAGAACATCGTTGGCGCCCAGGGTATTATAGAAGACATCACTGAGCGCAAGCGAGCAGAGAACCTCCTGACTCAGGAGAAGGCTCTTCTGCGCTGCGTAATCGACTCAATACCTGACCTCATATTCTTTAAAGGCCCAAACAGCGTCTATCTCGGCTGCAACAAGGCCTTCGAGGAGTATGCTGGACGTCCTGAGAGCGAGCAGATAGGCAAAACCGATTTTGATTTCTTCGATATCAAGACCGCAGAGTTCTTCAGAGAAAATGACTGGCTGATGCTGGAGGTTGGAGAGTCGCGTCGCAATGAGGAATGGGTTACCTACCCAGATGGTAGAAGGGCACTGCTGGATACCCTTAAGACTCCGTTCTATGGCCCTAATGGAGAAAAACTGGGTCTTGTAGGCATCAGTCGTGATATTACTGAGCGCAGGCGGGCTGAGGAAGCGCTACGAGATTCAGAGAGCAAGCTGGCAGCTATTATTGAGTTCCTCCCGGATGCGACACTCGTCATTGATCTTGACGGAAAGGTGGTTGCCTGGAACCGTGCCATAGAGGAGATGACTGGAGTTAGCAGGGACAGCATGATCGGACAGGGAGACCTTGCCTACACAGTCCCCTTCTATGGCGATCGAAGGAGGCATTTGCTGGACCTCATAGATCTAGATGACAAGAATCTTGCTTCTAAGTATCAATATGTACAGAAAAAGGGGAACACCCTTTATGCGGAAACATATACGCCTGCATTGAATGGGGGCAAAGGTGCTTATGTCTGGGCAATTGGAGCACCTATCTTCGATAATAAGGGTAACCGTATAGGCGCCATAGAATCCATCCGCGATATTACAGAACGCAAAAGAGCAGAGAGAACTCTACAAGAGCAATTGAATTTATTACAGCAGCTGATAGATGCCATCCCTAGTCCAATCTTCTACAAAGATACCAGGGGAGTCACCCAGGGATGCAACAAAGCCTTTGAGACTCTTATAGGCCTCTCCAAAGATAAGATCGTAGGACAGAACGTCTATGGGCTATACCCCAAAGACCTGGCCGATATATATTATGAGACAGATAACAAACTCTTCCAGAATCCCGGAGTACAGGTGTATGAGACTGCAATAGCTCATGCTGATGGAAGCAGGCGCGATGTTATGTTCAGCAAAGCCACATACTTCGATACTGAAGGTCACCTTGCCGGCCTCGTGGGCGTCATTCTGGACATAACTGTGAGAAAGCATATGGAGAACGCACTCAGGGAGTCCCAAAGGCGTCTTGCAGATATTATCAACTTCCTGCCCGACTCCACTTTTGTAATAGATAAAGAAGGCAAGGTCATAGCCTGGAATCATGCTATAGCGGCTTTGACTGGCATCAAGGCCGAGGAGATGCTTGGCAAGGGGAACTACGAGCACTCTCTGCCATTCTATGGCCAGAGAAGGCCGATTTTAATTGATCTGGTGCTCAGGCCTCAAGAGGAAGTTGAGCAGGAGTATTCCAACCTCAAGAGAGAAGATGGCGCCCTGGTTGGCGAGGCTTATATGCCCATGTTAGGTGGTGGGAATGTCTACCTATGGGGTGTAGCTTCTGCACTATATGATTCTCAGGGAAATATCGTTGGAGCTATCGAGTCTATCAAGGATATAACTGAAAGAAATCGCTCTGAGGAGATTCTGAAGGCATCGCTTCAGGAGAAAGAGGTTCTACTCAAGGAGATTCACCACCGGGTCAAGAACAACCTCCAGATAGTCTCCAGCCTCCTTAGCCTCGAGTCAAGGAAAATTCAGGATAAAGAGACTGCAGACGCTTTCAGGGATAGCCAGAACCGCATAAAATCCATGGCCCTGGTGCACGAGAAGCTTTACAGGTCTGAAGATCTGTCCAAGGTCTATCTCAACGAGTACATAAATAAGCTCACCAGAGATCTGATATTGTCCTTTGAGTCTGGAAAGAAGGTGAAGTTCTATCCAGACCTGGAAGAGGTCTTCCTGGGCATCGATAAAGCTATTCCATTTGGGCTGATCCTCAACGAGCTGATCACCAACAGCCTGGAACATGCGTTTCCTGCAGGAAAGCCGGGCGAGATTTATGTGGGCCTGAATTCAGATGGTCATCGCCTCACTTTGACGGTCAGAGATAATGGGGTCGGAATTCCTGCAGATCTGGATATCAATAATCCAAGATCCATGGGGTTGACCTTGGTTCAGAGCCTGGTAAAGCAGCTCAAGGGCACATTAGAGGTTAATAGCAATGGCGGAACAGAGTTTAAGGTAAGAATTGACATATGATTTTTTTCTCTCTAAAGCTGGATATCATGTATATTT